>DATMAB010000028.1 GCA_035573675.1 Terriglobales bacterium | reverse complement strand
CTGCGGGCGATCTCCACCCGCCGGCGCTCCCCGCCGGAGATGGCATAGCCGGGGTTGCGGCGGATCTGCGCCAGCCCCAGCTTCTCGATCAGTTCCTCCGCCCGTTCCCGGCGCTCGTGCCAGGAGATGGGCTGGGCCTCCAGCACCGCCAGGATGTTCTCCTCCACGCTCAGCTTGCGGAAGATGGAGGGCTCCTGCGGCAGGTAGCTGATGCCGTACCGCCGCGCCCGCAGGTACATGGGCACGCTGGTGATGTCCTGCCCGTCGAAGGTCACCCGGCCGCTGTCCGGTGGTGTGAGGCCCACAATCATGTAGAAGGTCGTGGTCTTGCCGGCGCCGTTCGGGCCCAGCAGGCCAACTACTTCTCCCTTATGGACTTGCAGGCTGACCCCGTTAACCACTCGCCGCCCGCGGTAGGATTTGCCGATGTCGTCCGTCGCCAGTGTCTGCATTACTTCTTCGAGACTCGGGTCTGGGTGACGCTGCGGGTCGAAGGGCTGCTTTCGACCAGCACCCTATCATCGCGACTGTAGAAAGTCAACGAATCGCCCGTCGTGGCGCCCAGTTCGGCATCAAAAATGCTAGGAAGTTGCTGCGGCGTGCCCGTCAGGACGAACTTCCCCTCGGCCGCCGTGTACACTAGGCGCTCGCCCGACGCCCTCCGCTCCCCCTCCCAGACCCCTACCCGTCCTTGCGCTACGGCCTGTTCCAGCCGGCTGGGGCCCTCCCTGCCACCGGGGCGCAGCTCCACTTCAAGCCGGTCAGCGGCCACGCTGAAGCCTGCGCCACGGAGCGTCACCCCGCCCTCGAAGTGCGCACGACGCTCGGCGTCGGAGTATCGCAGGGTCGTGGCGGTAACGTTCACGGGGGTCAGATTGCCCTTCTCATCGGCCTGCACGAAGACGGTGGAGACCTGTCCGCCGCTACCGGCGTTCGCCCGCAGCGTGCGGTGTTCACGGTCGAACTCGACCGCCGGCGCCTCGATCACATTCGCGCCCTGCCACAGGCGAACCCCTCCCGAGTAGCGCGCCGTGGCCGACGCCCGGCGCGCCACCATCGATCGCGCCGTCACGTGGATGGGATTATTCCCGGAAAAGACCGACGCCCCGGCCTGCCCGCCCGCCGGCTGGTACGTGGTCTTGACGTCGCCTTCGGCTGTCGCCTCGCCTTCGCGGCGGGAAAACCGAAGCGTCTGCGCCGTGGTGGACATCGCCCCTTCGGTGAAGCGCGGCGAACCGGTCAGCACGATCTCATCTGCGGCCGGCAAGTAGCGGGCCTTCTCTGCGCTTGCTGTGCGCGCCCCTTCCGTGTAGCGCACATCGCCTTCCTGCTCGACGGCGGAAACCGATCCGTCCTCGCGGAAGGTCGCCAGCACCTGGCGGCTGGTACTCACGCGCAGCGGCCCCCCCGGCACGTTCGACGTGATGCGCGCATCAGGCGCGCCCCTTAGCGATTGCAGCCGATTCCCTTTCCCAAATGCGGCCTCGAACGCCGCGGCGGTGATCACTGTGGACGCCGCCGTCCCAGAGATCGGTGTCAGCGTGATCTGCCCCGCGCCGACGGTTGCCGCTTTCTCCAGCCACTTGCCTTGCCGCACTTGGAAATCCAGCGCATCGGCGGCAATTTCGACCCTCTGGCCGTCTTCAAATCCCCTGCGGCGCAGGCCTTGCGGCCTGCGCTCCAGGCGCGCGTTCTCACTGGCGCGGACACGGGCCAGGCGGTTGCCCGGCGCGAACTCCAGCAGGACGCGCCCGGCAGTGGCCTTCATGGCCGCTCCGTCCGACGATTCCATGGTCACGCCGCCGGAAAGGATGGCGCTCTGCAGCATCTGGGCGGCGTTCAGCAGGAATTCGGCGCGCGGCGCCCGCAGCGTGGCGGGTGAGGCGCCACCTTCCGCCGCCGTCACGTTCCCTTCGGCCATCACTCGTTCCACGGTATTGTCGTCTCGCAGCAGCACCCGCACACGATCCGCCTCGAAATGCTGCTCCCCCTGCTGCGCCCGCACCTGCATCAGCTCCACCTGCCGCGGCTCCTTGCTGATGACTCCGCTCGCGGCGTTGATCACGGCTTGCTTGCTTCCGGAGCGGATCTCGATCTGCGACCCCAGGCGCAGCACATTCGTGGCCGAGTCGTAGCTTGCCCCCACCGCCGTGCCGCTCGCCCAGGGGACGCGGAACTCCAGCTTCTCGCGCGTCTCGGCCTTGCCCGTCTTGTGGTTGAACACCAGCCCGCGCGTCTTGAGATGGATGGGGTTCTTCAGTTCGACCGGCGGCGCCAGGTCAGGACGCTCGGCTCCTTCCACGTCCGATTCCAGGTCGATGTGCACTTCGCCCCGGGCCGCGATGTTGCCGGTGTCGGGGTCGTATTCGAAGTCGGAGCCGTAGATCTGGTCGAAGCGGTTCGCGCGCCGCCCGTAGATCACCACGCTCACGTCCTTCAGCTCGGCCCGGCCCCCGGCGGTCAGCCGGACGGCGCGCGAGGCCTTCACCGTGAACAGCGTGCGCCCGCCCTCGGAGCGCGAAAGCGTGAAGCCCTCCGTGCTCTGCTGGATTTCGACCCCCAGTTGCTTGGGAAGCTCGCGCGCTACGCGCCGCTGCGCCCAGCGGCCGGCCGCGTACCAACCGGCCACCACCAGCACCAGCAGCACCGCCGCCGCCGCAAACCACCGCCGCAAACGTGGGACATCGAGGGTCATGCAACAAGTCTACGTGAAAGAAGCGTCAGCGAACCGTTTGGAAGAACTGTACTTAACTGGAGATGGCCGACGGTGCCCCACGTTCGCGCCCGCAAGTGGCGCGTACGTGGGTGATGTCTTCTTGGCGTCGATCCCATGTCTGCGCCGAACACCACGGCGCAGACATGGGGCACCGACCGCTCTCACCTGTTCCACAATGACAACAAACGGTTCGTAGAGATGTTGCTTGCAACGGCTAGCAGACGCATCAAGCTCCGTCTCTACGAAGGCTTGGTCACATCCGCTACGTTCAGTTGCAGCCCGCCGAATTCCGGATGGCTGTTCCCTTCCACGGTGAAGGCCAGGTCCACGACGTCGCCCGCCGCCAGCTCCGTAGCCTTTTCTGCCCTGCGCCAGCCGAGCGCGTCGAAGGCGCGGCGGATCCTGCCCTCGCTGTCGGGCTGCGCCACACGCAGCTTGAGGTGTTTTTCCTTGAGAACCTGCGGAGGCTGCAGGATGCGCACATCGCGCGCCACGAACACCGGCTGCGGATTCCCCACGCCGAACGGCTCGAGCGGCGCGAGCGACCGGTAGAGCGCCGGCGTCACGTCATCGAGCCGCAGTTCGTCATCGTATTTGAGCACGGGCACAAAGTCGTCCTCGGTGAGGCGGGCGCGGGCGTGTGCATTCATCGCGGCGCGCAGTTCGCCGATCCGCGCACTGGGCAGCGCGAAGCCCACGGCGTAGGCGTGCCCGCCGTAGCGCGTGAACAACTGCCGGCAGGATTCGAGCGCATCCAGCAGGTGGAAGGCGTGGATGGAGCGGCCCGAACCGTGCGCCTCTTCGCCCTCGCGGGAAACCACCAGCGTCGGCCGGTTATAGCGCTCGACCACCCGCGTGGCCACGATGCCGATGACGCCACGATGCCAGCCTTCGCCGTCCACGACCAGGCAGTAGCTTTCGCGCAACGCCCGGTCCTCCTCCAGGCGCTGGAAAGCTTCTTCGACAATGCGGCGCTCCTCCTGCTGCCGCTCGGCGTTTAGCGCATCGAGGCGCGCGGCCAGCTCCCGCGCGCGGGCCTGGTCGCGCGCCGAGAACAGTTCCACCACGTCGTGCGCGATCTGCATGCGCCCGGCGGCGTTGATGCGCGGCGCCAGGCGAAACGCCACGTCGCTGGTGGTGAGCGGCCGCCGGCCGTCCAGCGACGCCACTTCCATCAGCGCTTTCAGGCCGGCGTTCGCAGGCGTACGCAGGCCTTCCAGGCCCAGGCGCGCGAACACGCGGTTCTCGCCTTCCAGCGGAACGGCATCGGCAATGGTCGCCAGCGCCACCATCTTCAGGAACGAGGGCAGGAGCCGCTCGCGACCGATCTTCTCCAGCAGCGCCTGCGCCATCTTGAAGGCCACGCCCGCGCCGCACAGCGACTTCGAGGGATACGCGCAGCCCGGCTGGTTGGGATTGAGCACCGCGAACGCTTCCGGCACGCCCTCTTCCGGATGCGGCAGGTGATGGTCGGTGACGATCAGGTCCACGCCCGCCCGTCGCGCGGCTTCGGCGGCGGCGAAGGCGCGGATGCCGGTATCCACGCTCACCACCAGACGTACGCCGTCGCGCGCCGCCTGCTCGATGACGGAATCCTTCATGCCGTAACCGTCGCGTATGCGGTGCGGGATATGGAAGCCGGCCACGCCGCCCGCCAGCTCGATGGCGGTCTTCAGGATGACGATGGCGACTGTGCCGTCAACGTCGTAGTCGCCATAGATGAAGATCGGCTCTTTGCGGGCGATGGCCGCTTCCAGACGCGCCAGCGCCTGTTGCATGCCGGACATGGCGAACGGCGAGTGCAGGTCGGACAGGGAAGGAGCGAGGTAGCGCCGCGCTGCTTCCGGCGTGGAGATGCCACGGGCGACGAGGATGCGCGCCGGAAGCGGATCGAGTCCGGCGCTTTGGCAAAGAGAGGAAACGAGAGCGGGATCAGGCGCTGCCGCGCGACGCTGCCAGCGCACGGCGGTCAGCGCTCGTCGTCGGCGCCGGCTTCGTCGCCCACGTTGCCGAAGTCTTCCGCCAGATCGAGCAGCGCTTCATAGCGTTCGTACCACTCGGTGGAGACTTCGTAGAGCAGCGCCGTCCCCTGGTACAGCCAGCCGAGCTGCACGAACCCGGTTCGGCCGATGTAGGTGCGCAGCCAGCGCGCTTCTTCCAGGTCCTCGGGATCGGCGCGGCGGGAGCGGTTCAATCGCTCCACCAGCGTGTCCACTTCCTGGCGAGTCAGCGGGCCGCCGTGCATCGAGAGGAAAGTCGCGCCGGCGCCTTTGGCCAGCTCGACGAAATCCTTCCAGGAATCCGGCGCGTCGTTCTGGTCCCACAGGACGGTCTGCACCTCCTCGCCCACGTAGCCGTGGAAGCGTCGCAGTCCATGGCCCTCGATGAAGGCGGTCATGTCGTCCATCAGGCTGGTGAGGTCGTCCTGCATCAACGCACCGCGCAGGAGTATTTGAGCACGGAACGATTGGCCAATGCTACTGCAGAGAACGGAAGCCGGTCAGGATTCGGTCGGCACCAGAACGTCGCGTCCTGCGGCCAGGTCGCGGGCCGCGGGCGTGATGATGGTCCTGGGACCGATCAGGATCTTCTGCTTGCGCTTCAGCGCCACTTCCACTTCCGCAACGCTGACGAAGTCCACCGCCCGTGGTTTGGGCCGCACAGCCGCGGCCGGAGCGGGAGCAACCGGAGCGGCAGGCGGCGCCGGCGCCGCAGCCGCTGCCGGCTTGCGTGCCAGGAAGCGCTCCACGGCGCGCGCGGCTGCGATGCGCTCCGGCAGGGCGAGCACCACCGGCTCCACGGGCTTCTCGCCCGCGCAGGCGCAGGCTGTAGCCGCGGTGGCTGCGGGCGCAGGGGCCGCGATCGCGACCGGCTGTTCCGCAGCCGTGACCGGGCGCTTTTCATAGGCCACGCGCTTGAGGTTCACCAGGTGCATGGGCGAGATGTTGTCCGAGGTGATGTTGCCGCCCATGGCGCCGCAGCCCAGGGTCATCGCCGGAAACAGGTTGGTGGTCGCGCCGATGGAGCCCTGCGGCGCGGGGCTGTTGACTACGATGCGTCCCGCCGGCATGCGCACCCCGAACTCACGGATTGCCTGCTCGTCGCGGCTGTGGATGACCACCGTATGGCCCAATCCGCCGAAACGCAGCAGGCGCTCGCACAGGTCGAAGGCGGCGGCGCGGTCAGGCGCGAAGTAGAGCGCCAGCACCGGCGAAAGCTTTTCCGCCGAGAGCGGATGCTCGCGTCCCACGCCGGCGAGCTGCGCCACCAGCACGCGCGTCCCTTCCGGCACGCGAAAGCCGGCCAATTCCGCCACGCGCGGGGCAGATTTGCCGACGAATTTGGGATTGATGGTATGGGCCTCGAGGTTGACCATCTGCTTGCCCAGGGTGTCGATCTCTTCCGGCGTCAGAAAGTAGGCCTCATTCCGCCGCAGCTCCTCCATCACCGATTGGCGGACAGCTTCTTCGGCGACGATGGCCTGCTCCGAGGAGCAGATGGTGCCGTAGTCGAAGGTCTTGCCGAAAACCACGTCCGCGACGGCTTTCTTCACATCGGCGCTGCGCTCGATGAACGCCGCCACGTTGCCCGGACCCACGCCGAACGCCGGCTTGCCGGAGCTGTAGGCCGCGCGCACGATTCCCATACCGCCCGTGGCCAGCACTACCGCCGTGCGACGGTGCTTCATCAGCTCCTGCGTGCCCGCCTGCGAAGGCGTCGTGAAGCAGCAGATGACGTCTTCCGGCGCGCCGGCTTGAATCGCGGCCTGCCTCATGAGCGACACCACTTCGCAGGTGCAGCGCATGGCCGAAGGATGCGGGCTCACCACGATGGCGTTGCGTCCCTTGAGCGCAATCAGGATCTTGTAGATGGCGGTGGAGGTCGGATTGGTCGAGGGCAGAATGGCCGCCACCACGCCCACTGGCACGGCCACTTCGATGACGCCCGCAGCGGCATCCTCGCGTACCACGCCCACGGTCTTCATGGCGCGAACAGCCTCGTAGACGCGCTGGGAAGCGAACAGGTTCTTTTGAATTTTGTCCTCAACGCGCCCGTAACCGGTTTCTTCCACGGCCAGGCGCGCCAGTTTCTCGGCGTTGGCCGTGGCCACGGCCGCCATCGCGTCGATGACCTGGTCCACCTGCTCGACCGTAAAGTGCTGGAACTTCAGGAAGGCGGCGTGGGCGCGATCAACCAGATCACGGACCTCGGAAACGGAGCGATCTTCAGGTGTCGCAGCCTTGGCTGTTTCAGGCATCGGGCAATTGTCGAATTGAGGAAGTTTCGAATTGACGAATTGAAATACGGGAGCGCGGCCTGGGTGGTGAATCAGTTCAAATTCGGCAATTCGTCAATTCGACAATTCCTCAACTCAGCCCAGCATTCCCTTCTTGGGCGGGGCGTTGCCGCTGATCATGGGCAGCGATTTTTCCAGGTCGCCGTGGGGACGCGGGATGACGTGCACGCTCACCAGCTCGCCCACGCGGCGGGCGGCGGCGGCTCCGGCGTCGGTGGCGGCTTTCACGCTGGCCACGTCGCCGCGCACCATGATGGTCACATAGCCGGCGCCGATGTATTCCTTGTGGACCAGTTGGACGTTGGCGGCCTTCACGGCCGCATCAGCGGCCTCAATGGAACCTACCAGCCCCTTGGTCTCGATCAGTCCCAGCGCTTCCATGGCGTCTCCCCTCGGATTCGCGGCTACGCGCGTGCCGGCTGGCTGCAGCCGGGTAAAGCTACCACGCAGGGTAGCGCGGGTCAACGGACGCGGGCCGCGGAAGCGGTATGCTAGAATTTTCTGTTCCATTCATAGCGTTTCCCCACATCTGTCATGCATCTATCCAGAGAATATGTGGGCTATCTGGCCCGCGAAGTCGTGAAACGGCTGATTGCCGGCGAGTTCATCGAGAGCAAGGAGCCAGCCGCGGTCACCGCCCGCGTGAACGAGGCGATGCTCGAGGAAGTGACGCTCGAGGACCGCATCAACGACGAGGTGCGCGCCATCCTGGAGCAGTATTCGGAGGAGATGCGCCGCACCGGCGCCAGCTACCAGGAGATGTTCAAGAAGGTGAAGAACGAACTGGTGCGCAAGTACAAGGCGGTGCTATGAGGCTGAGCCGCGACAAGGTGAACAAGCTCGCCCACGTCATCGCCGACACCCTGGCCGAACTCGACGCGGTGGAGTTCCTCGAGGACCGCAACACCATCCGCCAGGAGGCCCGCCGGCTCCTGGAAGAGTTGCTGAAGGAAGAGGAGAAGATTGACGCCGTCGCGCGGCAGAAGATCGAGAACCAGAAGCGCACCATCCTGGAAGGCTCGGCGGAGTGGGACATCCTCTATCGCAAGTATTACAACGAGGAAGTGAAGAAGCTCGGCATCTAGGCGGAACGCTCGGGAGTGCGCTTCGCCCCTCTTCTGGACCGCTTCGTCCCCGCGAAGTGCTGGCTCTCTCCCGGCTCCACCTTCCCGCCGCCGGGGCGAAGAGTGTAGAAGTGAGAATCCGAATCCCTCCCATGCAAGACAGCCGTTGGACGCGCTGGGGTCTGGTACTGGCCTCCTGGGTGGCGCTGGGCGTGTTTTTCGCGACCCAGTCGTACCTGGTGCGGGCCTACTGGGGGCGTCCTTTCCCCTTCAGCAAAGCGCTGCAGTACTCGCTGACCATCTTCATGGTGTGGGCGGCCCTCACGCCTCCGGTGGTTTGGGTGACGCGGCGGCTGGCGGCTCTGCCCGTGCCCTTGTGGAGGCTGATCCTGCTGCACCTGGCGGCGGGCTCGGTGTTCTCAGTAGCGTACAACGTGATCCGCACCTTCCTGTGGCCGGTGCTGAAGATGAACGTGCCGGTCACCATCTCGTTGTTCGAGCGGTTCCAGACATTCCTGCAGCTCACGCTGCCGCGCGACGTGCTGATCTACCTGGGCATTGTGGGCATCTGGCACGGGCTGGCCCACTACCGCCGTTACCGGGCGCGCGCGCTGCACGCCTCACAATTAGAGACCCGCCTGACGCAGGCGCGGCTGCAGACGCTTTCCACGCAGCTCCACCCGCATTTTCTGTTCAACACCCTGCATGCCATCTCCGCCCTGGTGCACAGCAACGTGGCCGCAGCCGAACGCATCCTGGCGCGGCTGAGCGACCTGCTGCGCCTCACGCTGCAGAGCGTACAGATCCCGCAGGTCACGGTGAAACAGGAATTCGAATTCCTCGAAGGCTACCTGGAAATCGAGCAGACGCGCTTCCAGGACCGCTTGCGCGTCGCTCTGGAGCCTGCGCCGGAAACCCTGGATGCGCTGCTGCCCACCATGCTGCTGCAACCGCTGGTAGAAAACGCCATCCGACACGGCATTGCGCCGCGCGCTGCTCCGGGAAGCATCGTGCTGCGCTCGGCCCGCGTGAACGGACGGCTGCGCCTGGAAGTGCGCGACAGCGGGCCCGGCGTCGCTCCCGACTGGAAGCTGCGCGAAGGCGCGGGCCTGAGCAACACACGCGCTCGCCTGGCGCAGCTCTATGGCCGGGAGCACAGCTTCGCGCTGGGCCGCGCGCCCGAGGGCGGACTGCTGGTGGCGATCGAGGTTCCCTTTTGCGCGGCGGAGAACGCAGCGCTGGAAACGAAGCCGCCGCTGGCCAGCGACGCGGCCGAAGAGGTCCTGCCGGCCGAGCCTGCTGAGGAGATCACCGCGGGATCGCGGAATTCCGTCTCCATCTTTCTTCCCAGCCGGCGCTGGCAGCGCTGGCTGCTGATCCTCGGCGCGTGGACGGTCACCGGTCTCTACTTTGCGGGCGAAAGCTATTCGTACAGCACCTATCTGGAACGGCCGACCGAGTGGTGGCGTTTCGGCATCTGGTGGCTCACCAATTTCTACATCTGGGCTGCCCTGACGCCGCTGGTGCTGCTGCTGGTGCGTCGCTTCGCGTTCGAACCTCCGCACCGCCGGCGCGACTTCGGCATCCATACGCTCGGCAGCCTTTCGCTCGCCGCGTTGCATTCGGCCATTTGGATCCCGGTGGCGCCGCTGGTTGATTTGCGCCCCATGCGGCCCAATATGTCCACCTGGGAGATTTACACGGGCTACCTGGCCGTCGATCTGCACTTCAATATCCTGAGCTACTGGGCCATCCTGGGCATCTGGCACGCCGTGCAGTACTGTCGGAAGTCGCGCGAGCGGCAACTGGCGGCGGCACAACTGGAGCGCGGCCTGACCCAGGCGCGCCTGGAAGCCTTGCGCATGCAGTTGCAGCCTCACTTCCTCTTCAACACCCTGCACGGCATCTCCACCCTGATGCACCGCGACGCGGAAGCCGCCAACCGCCTCATCGTCCGGCTCAGCGACCTGCTGCGCCTGACGCTGGAACATACCGGCGCGCAGGAGATTCCTCTCAAGCGCGAACTGGAATTCCTGGAACCTTATCTGGAGATCGAGCGTACCCGCTTCCAGGACCGGCTGACGGTGAGCCTGGAGATCGATCCGGCCACGCTGGATGCGTGTGTGCCTTGCCTGATCCTGCAGCCGCTGGTGGAAAACGCCGTGCGGCACGGCATCGCACCACAGAGCGCGAGCGGGCATATCGAGATCCGGGCGCAGCGGCAGAACGGCATGCTGCGGCTGGAGGTCAGGGACGACGGAGTAGGGCTGCGCCAGAACGGAGGCCGCGAGGGCTCCGGCATAGGGCTGGGAAACACCCGGGCAAGATTGGAGCACCTCTACGGCCGGACGCACCGTTTC
Source organism: Terriglobales bacterium (assembly GCA_035573675.1). Taxonomy (NCBI): domain Bacteria; kingdom Pseudomonadati; phylum Acidobacteriota; class Terriglobia; order Terriglobales; species Terriglobales bacterium. Next base: position 19,280 of record DATMAB010000028.1, on the reverse strand, counting down.
GAATTGAAACCGGCGCCCGGCGGCGGCCTGGTGGTGAGCCTCGCCATCCCCTTCCACGAATACCAGCCTCTGACCCAGCAACCAAATTAGCGTTTCCTACGTCTAATACGCAGCGCGGGTCTCGTGTGGAATATGGGTGACCCGTACAACCCAGCTTTCTGGACGGTAGCAATTGGCGATTCGGGCACTGATCGTCGATGATGAGCCGTTGGCGCGGGAGCGCATCCGCGCGCTCCTGAGGGAAGAGCCTGACGTCGAGCTGGTGGGCGAATGCTCGGACGGGCGCAAGGCGGTGGCCGCCATCCGCAAGCAGCCGCTGGACCTGCTGTTCCTCGATGTCCAGATGCCGGAGATGGACGGCTTTGAAGTGCTGCAGGCCGTGGGCCCCGATGCCGTGCCTGCCGTCATCTTCGTCACCGCATATGACGAGTATGCGCTGCGCGCCTTTGAGGAGCGCGCCCTGGATTACCTGCTGAAGCCCTTCGACCGCGAGCGTTTCCGTCGCGCCCTGGAGCGGGCGCGCATCCATTTGCAGGGACGCCAGGCAGGCGAAGTGAACCAGCAACTGCGGCAGCTCATCGAGACCATCCGCCGCAGCCCTGAGGCGTCCGCGGCGCCGCACAACGGCGGCTCCGACAGACTGGCCTCGCCCGCCGACCGGCTGGTCGTGAAATCCGGCGGGCGCGTTTACTTCCTCAAGACGGAAGAGATCGACTGGATCGAAGCTGCGGGCAACTACGTGCGCCTGCACACTTCGCGTGATTCTCACCTGGTGCGCGACACGATGAATAACGTCGAGGCCCGCCTGGATACGTCACGCTTTCTGCGCATCCATCGCTCCACCATCGTGAACCTGGAGCGCATCAAGGAACTGCAGCCCTGGTTCCACGGCGACTATGTGGTCCTGCTGCGCGACGGCACCCGCCTGACGCTCAGCCGGAGCTATCGCGATCGCCTGCAGGACATCCTGGGGAAAGCCATCTAGACGCGGGAATCCTGCAACCCACGGCTGCGCCGGAGAACGTGGCGCGCAGCCATGGACCAGCTTCAAGTGGTTCCTCGTTTCCTGTTTCCTGTTTCCCGTTTCTTCGTCTCACTCCATTCGAATCACGCAGGTCGCGCATTGCGCACGGCCGACCCTACGAGCTTTCATAGCTGCTCATCCAGAAGCTTGTAGCAGAGCTTGTCCGGGACGAACGCACAGACGTTCGTGCACCCCACTGTTCAGCCGTCTCGCGTCAGCGTGGTTCCATTCATCCCTGTTCGAGAGCGCATCGTCCCAAGAGCCGGGAAGGAGCGAGTTTTGGCACCCCAGGTGCCCTTGGGAGGGCAGCCGCTCTGTGGTCACGGGCGGCGGTACTGAAATCGCGCAATGAACGATCCAAGGAGAGACGTATGACACGAAAGCTAAGCAGCATCCTGGCAATCGGGATGACGCTGCTGCTGGGCGCGAACCTGGCATTCGCGCAAGGCATCGTGACCGGAACCATCACGGGCACGGTCGAGGACCAGCAGGGTGCAGTCATCAGCGGCGCCACGGTGACTGCCCGGGAGGTCAACACCAACCGTGAATTCAAAACCGAGAGCGATGCCACGGGGCGATTTAGCCTGCGCGCGCTGCCGGTCGGCACCTACCGGGTGAGCATCGAAGCGGCCAACTTCAACAAGCTCACGCTGGAGCAGGTTCCGGTCAACATCGCGCGCGACACCGACTTGGGCGCCCGGACGCTCACCGTGGGGGCCACGGAAGTGGTCAACGTGGAAAGCACTCCGCCGCAGATCGAGTCCACAACCACGCAGATCTCCTCGACGTTCCAGAGCAAGGACGTCACCACCCTTCCCGTGGGCACGGGGTTTGATTCTCTCGCGCTGCTGGTACCGGGCGTGGCTTCGGCGGGAGACGCCGGCTTCAGCAACAACAACGGCGCCGATATTTCCGCCAACGGGCAGCGCGGCCGCTCCAACAACTTTCTGGTGGACGGCCAGAGCAACAACGACAACTCCATCGCCGGGCCGCTGCTGTTCATCGGCAATCCCGACGTGGTGGGTGAGTTCCAGATCATCACCAACTACAGCGCTGAGTTCGGCCGGAACGTTGGGTCGGTGATCAACTACGTGACCAAGAACGGCACCAACGCGTTCCACGGCACGCTGTTCGAGTTCCATCAGAACTCGCTCTTCGATTCCCACACCAACGAGGAAAAATCGGGCGTATTCGGATTCTGCCAGAGCGGCCAGGATCCGGTGACGACCGGTTGCACGCCGGTGGAGAAAGCGCCGAAGTACATCGACAACAAGTTCGGCGGCACCATCGGCGGACCCATCGTGCGCGACAAGATGTGGTTCTTCGCCTCGCAGTACTGGCAGCGCATCCGCACGGCGGGAGCCACCTTCAGCTCGGCTCCGTTCTCAACCCCGACGCCGGCCGGAATCGCAGCCCTGCAGGCGGCTTTCCCCGGCAACACGGCGGTGGCGGCGCTTTCCACCTTCGGGCCTTACTCGGTTCCGGTAGGAACTACCGCCACGGCCGGCACACCGACGACGTTGACAGTGTCCGATGGTGTGACGTCAGTCCCGGTGGAATTCGCTCCCATCAGCCGGTTTCTGTCGCAGCCGTCCAACAACTACGAGTTGCTGGGCCGCTACGACTGGCAGGTGACGGACAAGGATCGGTTTTTTGCCCGCTATCTGTTCCAGAAGCAGATCTTCACCAACGCCAGCGCGTTCAGCGGGAACGATTTCGCGGCCGGCGCGTTCGTGGATGTTCCGTCGCAGACGCAGCAAATCGGCGTGGACTGGACGCGGACGTTCACCTCGCGCTTCGTGAACACCTTCCGCTTCAACTACCTGCGGGCGGACATCGGGTTCGAGGACGGCGGGTTCGCCGGTTGCTCTCGCGCCGACCTGACGAACTGCCCGACGCGCATCGGCCTCGGCGGCCTGAACCTGGCGTTCGGCCAGAACGCGGGCTTCCCGCAAGGGCGCCTGATCAACAACTCGCAGTGGCAGGACAACGCGTCCTGGGTGCTGGGCCGCCACACGCTGAAGCTCGGCGGCGAGTATGTGCGGCAGCGCTCTCCCAGCCCCTTCCTGCCCAACATCAACGGAACCTTCACCTACAGCGCGGCGACGGCCGGTTGCCCGGTGGCCAGCGGTCCCTCGGGCCAGGAGTGCGCGTTCTCGCGCTTCCTGCAGAATACCACCACCACGTTCCAACTGGCGGACGGCAACCCGGTCACCAACTTCAAAGAGCAGGACGTGGCCGTGTACTTCCAGGATGAGTGGCGCGTTAAGGACAACCTGACGCTGATCCTGGGGCTGCGCTACGAGTTCTTCCAGCAGGCCATCAACCTGCTGCATGACCAGAGTGTGGCCCGGCAGACCGGTCCCAATCCGTTCTGGGATCCGACGCTGCCTCTGGACCGCACGACGGTGGGCGCGGTTCCCAACGACGTCAACAACTTCGCCCCCAACGTGGGCTTCGCCTGGACGCCGCGCTTCTGGGAGGGCCTGTTCGGGAAGGACCAGACGGTCATTCGCGGCGGCTTCCGCATTGCGTATGACCCGGCGTTCTACAACATCTTCCTGAACGTGGCCACCTCCGCCCCGTCGCTCAACCTGGGCACCATCAACACCCCGGTGGCGATTCCGGCGGGCGCGACCACCTTCACCGGGACCGAACTCCGGCCCGCGCTGCTGGCACTGATTCCTACCGGTGCCGGCATCGATCCGGGATTCCGTACCTGGACGACGGTGGACCCGAACTTCCACAATCCGTACTCGCAGCAGTGGAACCTCGGGGTGCAGCGGCAGATCACCAACAAGGTCGCTGCGGAAGTCCGCTACGTGGGCAACCACAGCGTGGGCCTGTTCCAGTCGGTGAACGGCAACCCGGCGTTGAACACGCTGATTGCCAACGGCTTCGGCAGCCTGATTCCGGCCGGCCTGACGCCCTGCACGGACGCCACCGGCGGCCTGGGTGGCGGGCCGATGCCGGGCTTCGCGTCTGGATATGCCAACTGCAACAACCGCAACGTCATCCAGCGCGGCAACTACGCGTTCTCCATCTATCACAGCCTGCAGTCGCGCCTGGACATCCAGAACTGGCACGGCCTGACGGCTCGCATCAACTACACCTTCAGCAAGACCATCGACAACGCCAGCGAGGTGTTCTCCACCCTGGCGGGAGGCAACACGCTCTCGTTCGCGCAGAACCCGTTCGATACCAACCGGGCGGAACGCGCCGTGAGCGGGTTGGACTTCCCGCACCTGGCCTCCATCGCGCTGGTCTATGAGTTGCCCTTCTACAAGAAACAGGAAGGTTTGCTCGGCAGGTTGCTGGGTGGATGGCAGTGGCAGACCACCTGGCGCTACGCCAGCGGTCAGCCGTTGACCGTGGCCCAGTTCAAGGAGGGCCTGTTCTGCGACCCGACCAATGCCTTCAGCGGCACGTTCGACACCTGCCGTCCGATCGTGAGCAACCCGCTGGCGGCACTGGACTCGGTGGGCCGCTGCACGGACGAAACCCTGGCGGACTGCGGGCTGGTCCACGAGGTTGACGGTTCACCGGCCAGCTTCAGCGATGTCCACTGGATCATCAACGATCCGACGGCCGCGTTGTTCTTTGGCTCGCCCTTCCTGGGCACGCCGCGGAACACCGTACGCGGAGAAACCACCCAAGCCGTCAACCTGGGTGTGTACAAGAACACCAAGGTCAGCGAGCGGGTCACGGTGCAGTTCCAGTTCCTGGCGTTCAACGTGTTGAACCGCCAGTTCCGGGGCACGCCCGATCCGTTCGCGCAGGACGTTGCGACGGACCCGACCCTCCACTCCTTCATGAACACGAACTTCAACCCCAGTGGCAATGGTCAGGCCAATGCCACGGAACTGGGCATCAGCCGCCGGCGGTTGAGCTTCGGTCTGAAGCTGATCTTCTAGCTGTATTGCGCTGTATCTCCCTCGGGGGAGCCTTCGGGCTCCCCCAATTTTTCACCGGCCCACATGCCGGCTTGGGCCTGCGATAATCCTTGGCTCGGGACCGTCCTATGCGCCGCATAAGAAATCTGCAGATTCTCCTCCTCGCTCTGACCCTCTGCTGTTCCTGTTCCCTCGCCCAGGATGCAGCAGGCCCGACGACGCGTGACAAGGTTCGCACGTGGCGTGCCTCCCACGAAGCCCAGATCCTTGCTGAATTCGCTGAGTTCCTGGCGTTGCCCAATCTGGCCGGTGATACAGCCAACATCCGTCGCAATGCCGCGCATGTCGCACGGATGCTGGAACGTCGCGGCGTCTCGGTGCGGCTGCTGGAGCACGGCGCCGCGCCGCCGGTGGTTTACGGAGAATTGCGCGCGCCCGGCGCCGAACAGACCGTGATCGTGTACGCCCACTACGACGGACAGCCCGTGGACGCCGCGGAGTGGAGCGGCCAGCCCTGGACGCCGGTGCTGCGCGACCAGGCGCTGGAGAACGGCGGCAAGGACATCCCCTGGCCCAAGCCGGGCGAAACCACGCAACCGGAGTGGCGGATCTACGCGCGCTCGGCCAGCGACGACAAGACGCCCATCCAGGGCTTCATGGCGGCGCTTGACGCGTTGCGCGCTTCCGGCATCCCGCCTTCCGTGAACCTCAAGTTCTTCTTCGAAGGCGAGGAAGAAGCGGGCTCGCCGCATCTGGCTTCGATCCTGAAGGAGAACGCTGAATTGCTGCGCGGCGACCTGTGGCTGATCTGCGATGGCCCGGTGCACCAGTCGCGCCGCCCGCAAATCGTGTTCGGCGCGCGCGGCATGGTGGGCCTGGACATCACGCTCTACGGCCCGGTGCGCGCGCTGCACAGCGGGCACTACGGCAACTGGGCGCCTAATCCCGCCGCGGCACTGGCGCACCTGCTGGCCGGATTGCGTGACGCCGAGGGCCGCGTGCTGGTCCCAGGTTTCTACGACGATGTCCGCCCGCTGACTGAAAGCGAACGCCGCGCGCTCGAGCAGATGCCGGAGATCGAAACCGGCTTGAAGCGCACTCTCGGCCTTGCCGCCACGGAAGGACGCGGGCGCAGCCTGGCCGAGCTTGTCCTGGAGCCAGCCCTGAACGTGCGCGGGCTGCGCAGCGGGGCGGTAGGTGAAGAAGCGCGCAACGCGGTGCCGGTAAGCGCAACCGCTTCGCTCGATATCCGCTTGGTTCCCAACCAGACGCCGCAGAAGGTCGCCAGCAGCATGGAATCCTATTTGCGGGCGCAAGGCTACTTCATCGTGCACCAGGAGCCGGACATGGAAACCCGGCGGCAGCACCCGCACACCGTGCGTCTCGACTGGAGCCCTGATTATCCCGCCGGACGCACTTCCATGGACCTGCCGGCCTCGCGGGCGCTCACGCGGGCGGCGGAGGAAGCGCTGGGCGTGCCGGTGCTGCGCGTACCCACGCTTGGCGGCAGCGTCCCCATGCATCTTTTTCTGGAAGATCTGGGCACGCCGACCGTGATCCTGCCGGTCGCCAATCACGACAACAACCAGCACGCCGCCAACGAAAACCTGCGCTTGCAGAACTTGTGGGACGCCATCGAACTCTACGCCGGCGTGATGGCGCGGCTCGGTCCTATCTGGCGCGAAGAAGAGCGCTAACGCGCAAGCCGGAGCATCACGCCAACCCGAGGTTTGGTCCCTCAAATCAGCCGTTTGGTCCCAAATTCCTTTCCGACCACCCCGTCGGCAAATAGGCTGCCCGCCGGGTGAGGATTCCGCAAACCCCCTCGACAGCGGAAATCCACGGAGCGGCTTTTTTCGGTCCAGCCGGACAAGGCGCCTCCCAACCCAACGCGATGCCGGAAGCCGCGACACTTCCGGCGTCCAGCCAGCGGGCGCGGCTTTCCCGAGGTGCCTCCCGGGAACTCCGCCAACGGGCGCTGGCGGCTGCACCGTCGGGAAACGGCCTGCTGGTTCGTCTGCCGCGAACCAGCAGGGGAGCAGCCGATCGGCGTCCGTTACCCGCGCGGCCGTAGGTCGAACGAAGCCGCATTCGGCGTTTCCCACGGCACTGCGTCCAGCGCGATAATGCCCATGCTCCCCGTGCCCAGCCAGTCCCAACTTGCCCGGCTTGCCAAACAGGCGGCGCGCGATGCGGGCTTTGATCTTGCCGGCATTGCGCCGCTCAACGCCGAGTATCCGGAACTGGAGTATTTCGCGCGCTGGGTGGAAGCCGGCCGTGCCGGCGAGATGGAGTATCTGAAGGCTCGCGACGGTGAAGGGCGACTCCGCCGCGCCTCGCTCGCTTCGGTGATGCCCTGGGCGCGCTCAGTGGTGGTCTGCGCCATCAACTACAACAGCGACGCGCCCTACAGCACCGCTCCGGCCGCCGAGAACTGTGCCTGGATCTCTCGCTATGCCTGGGGCCCGGCCGACTATCACGAAATCCTCCTCGCCCGCCTGCGCCGCGTGGAGGATGTCCTGCGCAGCGCGGCCACGGCCGAAGGGCTGGAGTTCCAGTCGCGCTGTTACGTGGATACCGGCCCGGTCGTGGAACGCGTATTAGCGCGTTACGCCGGCGTGGGCTGGATCGGGAAGAATACCTGCATCATCGACCAGCGATTGGGCTCGTGGCTCTTCCTGGGCGTCATTCTGACCTCGCTCGAACTTACTCCCGATCTGCCCGCGCCCGACCGCTGCGGCTCCTGCACGCGCTGCATCGAGGCCTGCCCCACCGGCGCTATCCCGGCCCCCTACGAACTGGATGCCACGCGCTGCATTTCTTACCTCACCATCGAGAAGCGCGGCGCCATCCCGGAGGAACTGCGCGCCGGCATGGGGCGCCACCTGTTCGGCTGCGACATTTGCCAGGACGTGTGCCCGTGGAACCGGCGCGCGCCCGCTGGTCCGCTGGCCGAGTTCCAGCCGCGCACCGAACTGGTGAACCCGTCGCTCGAATGGCTCGCCTCTCTCGACGCCGAGCAGTTCCGCCGGATGTTTCGCCGCACCGCGGTGCGCCGCACCAAGTTCTCCGGCCTGCGACGCAATCTGGCCGTCGCCATGGGCAACTCGGGGAGCCCGCGTCTGCGGCCGCATCTGGAAGCCCTGGCCGCCGACCCCGACCCGGTGGTGGCCGAACATGCCCGCTGGGCACTGCAACGGCTGGAGGCAACGGCAGCCGCATCTCCCTGATTCTATTGGCCTTGCGGTTAACTTGGTGTTTTGTCCCGGTTCCGGAACGGAACCAGAGGGCGACGTCCGGCGCTCGCAGTGTGGTGCTAGGATGTGCGCACATAAGGCCGGGAGTCGCATGATGAAGCGCCTGAGATTCTCGTTCGGGCCCAGTCGGCGTGGGGTGGTGCTCACCGCCTTCGCTGCCGCGCTGTTCTGTTTGGAAGCTGTCGCTGCCGAACCGCAGTGGGTGGAAGTGCGCTCGCCCAACTTCTCCGTGGTCACGGACGCCGGAGAGAAGCGCGGGCGTGAGGTAGCTCTCCGCTTCGAGCAGATGCGAGCCGCGTTCGGCACGCTCATCCGGCGCGAGGCCGTGTCGATCCCCGTCCCTCTTCAGATCATCGCTTTCCGCAACAGCAAGGGACTGCGTCTGGTGGCGCCCATCTGGAAGGGCAAGCAGGTGGACCTGGCGGGACTCTTCCAACCCGGCGAAGACCGCAACTTCATCGCTTTGGACCTCTCCGCCGAGAGCAAGTGGGAAACCGTGTTCCATGAATACGCCCACATGCTGCTCAACGCCAATTATCCGCAGACCCAGCTTTGGTTCGACGAAGGATTCGCTGAGTACTATTCCACGATTCAGATCGGCAGTAAGGAAGTGCAGGTCGGCCGGGCCACGGAGAGTTCGGTCTACATCCTGCAAAACACTCCCTGGCTGCGCGTGGGCGACTTGTTCAGCGTCGGACACAACTCCAAGGTCTACAACGAGAGCGGAGACCACCGCTCGGTTTTTTATGCCCAGTCCTGGATGGTGATTCACTACCTTTTCGACACCAAGAAGCTCAAGGAAGCAGTAACCTACTTCGATCTCGTGCTGAACCAGGGGCTGCCCATCGACCAGGCCATCCGCCAGGCCTTCGGCATGGAACCCAAGAAACTGGACGATGAGTTGCGGCGATTCTTCGGCTCCAACCAGTGGGTCCTGCACACCTTCAAGACCCCGCTGAACGTGGAGACCGCCAACACCTACCAGGTGCGGCCCCTTGATCCTGCCGACGTGAAAGGCGTACTGGCGGACATGCATCTGCACTCCCCGGACCACTTTGAGCAGGCGGTCAAGGAATTCGAGGAGGTGCTTGCGCTCCAGCCGGACCATGCCGCTGCCCACCGCGGTCTGGGCTACGCTTACCTGCGCAAGAACGACCTCGACAAAGCCGACCTGCACTTCCGCCGTGCGGCCGAGCTCAATGCCGACGATTCACGCGTCCACTACTTCGCGGCCCTGCTCATGAGCCGCCAGGCCTTCGGTCCGGCTCGGCAGGACGAAAAATTCCGGGAGATGAAGGCACACTTGCAGAAGTCCCTCACGCTCAATCCGGATTTTGCCGACGCCCACAACCTCATGGCCCTGGTTCACATGTGGCAGCGAGAGTCCGAAGCAGCCATCGCATCGTTCAAGCGCGCCCTTGAGTTGAGTCCGCGCAGCGAGCATTATGCTCTCAACCTGGCGGGAGCTTACGTATCGGCTCGGCGGATGGACGACGCGAAAGCGCTGCTTCGGAACCTGCAACGCAGTACCACGCCGGAGATAGCCCAGAGAGCCGAAGAGGAACTGGAAAGGCTGGAAGGCTATGCCGCTGTGCGTGCGGTAGGAACGGGTTCTGCTGCAGGCAGCCCCCAGTGGAGCGCTTCGGTAACTTCGGAGGATGATTCGCATTCCGAAGTCGCGCCTCGGCTGGACGGCCGCCCCGTGCAGACTCTCGAGGGGAAGCTTATGGCGGTGGAGTGCTCGGAAACCTCAGCGAGTGTGACCGTCGTGTCGGACGGCAAGACTTTCAGGCTGCGCGTAGCCGACCGCGCGAAGGTCATCCTGATCGGCGTGGACGAGTTTGATTGCGGCTGGCGCGACCAGGACGTTCTGATCAACTATCGCTCCGGGGGTGAGGCAGACGGCGACGTAGCCACGCTCGAAATCCGGGTTCCGGACCCGGAGCGGATCCAGCTCAAGCGCCGTTGATGGCGGCCCGCAGGGAACCCTGCGGGGCGCCACGGTGTCATCATAGAGACATGCTCACCTGTCCCAGTTGTGTATTCCGCGTGCTTCTCTGTCTTGTGCTGGCGCAGGCCACCGTCCTGGCCGCCGAGCTTCGCTGGGTGGAGGTGCGTTCGCCCAACTTCTCCGTGGTCACCGACGCGGGCGAGCGCAAAGGCCTCGAGATTGCGCTGCGCTTCGAGCAGATGCGCGCCGTATTCGGCACGCTGATCTTTCGCTCGCGCGTCAGCCAGCCCATCCCGTTGCAGATCGTGGCCTTCCGTGATGCTGCTGAGTTCCGCCGGTTCGTTCCCGTCTGGAAGGGCAAACCGGTGGAGGTCACGGGCATCTTCCAGTCCAACCATGACCGGAACTTCGTCGCGCTCGACCTTTCCTCGCGCGACCCCTGGAGCACCATCTTCCACGAGTACGCGCACGCGCTGCTGAGCGGCAACTATCCCGAGACCCAGCTCTGGTTCGACGAGGGCTTCGCCGAGTATTTTTCCACCATCGACATCGGCAACAAGGAAGTGGTCATCGGGCGCGCGCCGGACTCGGCTCAGATGCTGGTGTCAATGCATCTGATGCCCATGCGGGAGCTGATCGCCGTGGACCGCGACTCGCCGGTCTACAACGAGACCGGGAATCGCCGCTCCCTGTTCTATGCGCAATCGTGGCTGCTGGCCCACTATTTGTTCAGCAAGGGGCGGGTGGCGGAAGCCGGTACGTATTTCGACCTTCTCCACAACCGCCGGCTGCCCGCGGCCGAGGCTTTTTCCAAGGCCTTCGGCCAGACGCTGGAGGACTTCGACGGCGAGCTGGCCCGCTACCTGCGCGGCGGCCAGCGTCCCTTGCAGCGCAGCGAAGCTCCCGCCGGTATCGACAGCGGCGGCTACAAGGTGGAGCCGCTGGAACAGGCTGAGGCCCGCGTCGTGCTGGCAGACATGCACGCCCACTCCACCCAGTATCTGGATCAGGGACTGCGTGAACTCGAGGAGTTGCTGGCCGCCGCGCCCGGCAAGGCCGCCGTGCATCGCGGCCTGGGCTATGCGTATCTCCGCAAGGAGCGGTTCGACCGGGCGGCGCAGCACTTCCGCAAGGCCGCAGCGCTCGACGACCACGACCCGCGCCTCCTCTACTACTTCGCGCTGCTGCAACAGCGTGTGCTCCAGGCCACCGGTCGCGAACCGGACGATGTCTGGGAGGTGATCGACGCCCTGGAGAAATCCATCTCGCTCGATCCCACCTTCGCCGACGCCCACGCCCTGCTGGGCATCGCCCACATGTGGACCAACGATGCCGACGCCGCCATCACCTCCATGCGCAACGCCGTGCGCCTCAGCCCCCGCGACCAGACCTACCAGGCCTACCTGGGACGCTTCTATGTCGCGGCCCAGCAGTGGGACCAGGCGGCTGCTACGTTCGACCGGCTTTCGCGCTCGAGTGATCCCAAGGTCGCCGCCGACGCCGTCGCGGAACTCGAGCGCATCGCCCGGTATCGCGAGGATCCACCGGCCAAGCTGGCGCGCCAGGTCCGCCCGCCGCGCACCGACCAGTGGGAATCCCCGAAGTGGAAGCGACGCGTCCCCGCCGTGTCCGTAGCGGAAACCGAGGAGGCCGCCGAGAAACCGCCCGACACGCGCCCCATCGATAATCTGCGCGGCCGCATCGTCGCCGTCGATTGCTCGCATCCGACCGGCGCACAGATTTCCATCGCCGTCGGCAAGCGCACCTGGAAGATGCAGGTGAGCGACCGGAACAAACTCCTGCTCATCGGCGCCGAGGAGTTCTCCTGCTCCTGGCGCGACCGGGAAGTGGTGGTGAACTACCGCAAGTCCGGCCCCAGTTCCGGCGACCTGGTTTCGCTCGAGATCCGGACCCTGACCGCCGAACCCGTCCAGCTCAAGTTCAACTAGGTTCCCGCCGCTAGGGATTCCGGTGCTTCTCACGGTCTTCTGGTACTGAGCGCGTGGCCGAACGCCTGCTCCTGGAACTGGCAAGCCAGTCCCCGCAGGCCGTGCAACAGTCGTTGGAGGCGCAGGTGCACGCGCTCCCCGGGCCGCTGCGCCTGGCGGTGCGCGGCGTCGGCCCGGGACGCATGTGGGAGGCCCTGGTCGAGCGCCGCCTCCTACGCGGCGGCCTGGAAAGCCGGGGAGCTGTGGGCCACCGACCGCAATGCCCTCCAGACTGACGACCCACCGTCCCACCTTGAAGGAACTCCTGCGAAACTGCTTCCGCGAATCCAGCCGCAGCCAGCTGGAAGCCCAGATCGCCGTGTTCCGCTACGGCAGCATGGCGGTGCTGGCGCTGGTGTTCATCGGCCCGGTCGCGCTCATCCTGCTGGCGGCTGACGCCGGGCGCCAACAAAAAAAGAAGCCCCTCCCGGCGCGATCAACCGGGAGAGGCGTGTGGGGTTGGAAGTTTCCGGCTAGACGCGCACGACGTTGGCCGCGTGGAAGCCTTTCGGCCCCTGCAGCAGGTCGAACTCTACCGTCTCCCCTTCGTTCAGCGTGCGGTACCCGTTCTCCTGGATGGCGGAGAAATGGACGAACACGTCTTCGCCACTGGCTCTCTGGATGAAGCCGTAGCCCTTGGCGCCGTTGAACCACTTCACTGTTCCTTTTTCTCTTGCCTCACTCACACCCTGACTCCTTTCGCCTCAGCTTCCAGAAATTCTCCCCAGGACACCCAGAGAGAGGGTCGCCGCCTTGCCTCCCAGTCTCACTCCACACGGGGGAATGGCAGGAGCGCCGCCCCGGCGGTTACGCAATGCTCCGTCCCGGCGTGCCTCCCGGCCGCCCTGCCGCCACATTGTGGAATGAGGAGTTCGACTGCGAAATGCAAAACCGTCAACCCGATCCCGCCGGCGTAGCCGCCAGCGAGAAACGGCATGATATTCACCCGAGGCTATCTTGGCAAGGGGTTCGACGACACCAAGGTAACTTTTCCGACCGTCGGACCGAGGGCCGCCGAAATGGGCGGAACCGCAGCCGTGAAATAATAGCGGCATGGCGAAGTCCGCTGGGCGCGACCTGGCGCTTTCCCTGTCGCTGGCTAACCTCTGCTTCTTCGAGACCTGGCACCGCATGCTCTTCGCCGATCCCTTCTTCATGCCGGCGTGGTCCGGCCGCGACCTGGCCGCGCTCACGCTCAACGTCCTGCTGCTGGCGGCGCTCTTCTGGATCGCCATGTCCGCGGCCCGCCGGTCTCCATCGCGCCTGCTCGGAACCGTGCGCAGCGTGCTGCCTCTGCTCGCTCTGCTGGTCTTCGCCGAACTGGCGATTCTGCGCTACCAGCAACCGCTCCGTGCCGCGTGGGCAGCGCCGGAGGGTCCACTTCTGTCCGCGATTCTGGCGCTGGTGGCCGTATATTCCGTCGTTCGATGGCGCCGTCCCGTGCTGGCCGCCGCCGAAGTCTTCGCGCTCTCGCTGGTGGCGTTCCTGCCGGTGACCTTCGGGCAGGCGGCCTGGCGCCACATCAACTCGTCTGACGCAGCCGAAACGCACCCTGTTCCCGCGCCGGGCGCCACCGCAGCCAGCAGCCGCCGCGTAGTCTGGATCGTCTTCGATGAAATGGACGCCCGGCCGGCCTTCCTGGCGCGTCCCGCCGGCCTCAGCCTGCCCAACCTGGACCGACTGCGCGCGGAGGCTCTCTACGCCCCGGGAGCCCGGCAGGCCGGCCTGCAAACCGTGTCTGCCTTCACCTCCATCATTGCCGGACGCCCGGTCTACGCTGCGCGGCCGGAGGGCTCAGGCGAACTGCTGGTCAGCTTCCAGCCGGACACCGAGCCCCGCGAGCCCTTCACCCGGCAGTCCAACCTGTTCTCGAAGGCCATCGCGGCGGGCTTCACCACGGCAGTAGTGGGCTGGTACTTTCCGTACTGCCGGGTGTTGGAGCCGGCGCTGACCCGTTGCGCCTGGCAGCCTATGGACGCTCCACCCCGCGCCGCCAACCCCGCCTTCGCCGCCATCGTGGCCGAGCAGTGGCGCAGCCTGCTGCCGCTTGAAAAGCGCAGAAACCATCGCGCCCAATACCAGGCCCTCATGCGCAGCGCCCTGGAGTCCGCCGCTGACCCGTCGCTGGGACTGGTCCTCATCCACCTGCCCGTGCCCCATGAGCCGGCCATCTACGACCGTAGTGCGGGTGAATTCACGTTGCTCTCGTTTCGGAAGGACTGGTACGCGGACAACCTCGCACTCGCCGACCGCGCGCTGGGTGAACTGCGCGCCGCCATGGAGCGCGCCGGCACGTGGGAGACCAGCACGGTGCTTGTTACTGCCGACCACTCCCTGCGCTACTACGCTGACTTCAATACCGAAACCGACTCCCGGATTCCCTTCCTCCTGAAGCCGGCCGGGCCGTCGCAGCCGCTGACCTATTCACCGGAGTTCAGCGCACTGGCCACACATGAGCTGCTGCTGGCCGTGCTGCGCGGCGAGATCACCGACACCGCGTCCGCCGCCCGCTGGCTGGACGCGCACGCCGCTGGCAATCGTTCAGAAGGCAGTGGGAGAGCCGGGCTTTAGCTTTGGTTGTCTGAGAACTGGGAACTGAGAACTATTTCTTCAAGTGCTCCTCCACCCACCCATTCACCGTCTGGTACCACAGGCGGCTGTTCTGCGGCTTCAGCACCCAATGGCCTTCGTCGGGGAAGTACAGAAACTTCGACGGCACGCCCTGCCGCTGCAGCGCCGTGAACATCTGCAGGCCTTCGGAGACGTCCACGCGGTAATCGAGCTGCCCGTGGACGACCAGCGTCGGTATCTTGAAGCGCCCCACGAACCGGTGCGGCGACCACCGGCGGTACATCAGCGGATTGGACCACGGCGTGCCGCGGAACTCCCACTCCGGGAACCACAGCTCTTCCGTGCTGCCGTAGGAGGAATCGTTGTTGAAATCGCCGTCGTGCGACACCAGGCACTGGAAGCGCGTGGTGTGTCCCGCCATCCAGTTCACCATGTAGCCGCCGAAGGACGCTCCCATCGCGCACACCCGCCCGCCGTCGAGAATAGGATACTTGGCGAGCGCGTAGTCCAGGCCCGTCATCAGGTCGCGGTAGGCGCCGCCGCCCCAGTCGCCATTGATCTTGTCGATGAACGCCTGCCCGTAGCCGGTCGAGCCGCGGAAGTTGATCATCATCACCACGTATCCGCCGGCGGCGAAGAGCTGCGCGTTCCAGCGATACGTCCAGGAATCGCCCCATGCCCCCTGCGGCCCGCCGTGTACCAGGAACTTCACCGGATACTTCTTGCGGGCGTCGAAGTTCGGCGGCTTCACCAGGAAGCCCTGCACGCGCAGGCCGTCGGTACTGCGAAACCAGAAGGGCTCGGTGGGTGCCGTGTGCACGCGCTCGAACACCTCCCGGTTAAGGGACGTTACCGGCTCAGCGGCCGTGCTCTTTTCGAGCGTGAAGCGGTGAATCTCGTTCGGAGCCTGAATGGACATGCGTGTGAACAGCAGCGTGGCGCCGTCCGGTGTGACGGTGAGATCGTCGTTGAATCCGCGGACCACGGTCTCCACTGCGCCGCCATCGACCGAAATGGTGTAGATCGGCGCCTCGCCCTGGTCTTCTGCGTTGAAATAGAGCCGCTTGGAATCCCGCCCCCACACGAACGACTCCACCCAGCGGTCGAACTTCTCCGTCAGGTTGGTGATCTTGCCTGTCGCCCGCTCGTACAGCATCAGCCGCCAGCGGTCGCTCTCGTAGCCCGCGCGGAACTGCGCCCTGTACGCGATGTAGCGTCCGTCCGGCGAATAGAGCGGCGTCGAATCGGCCGCCTTGTTGGTGGTGATCTGTTTGGTCTCCCCCGTGGCCACCTTCACCACGAAAATGTCCTCGTTCGTGCTGATCGCCTCCACGGCATCATGGTTACTGGCGTAAGCCACCTCGCTGCCGTCAGGTGAGAAGGCGTAGTCGTCCTGGCCGCCCAGACTGAAGGGAGGCACATCGTAGTCGCCCGGCGTGAGGTCGCGCGCCGTACCGCCGTCGGCCGGGACCACGAACAGGTGGCTGCGCTTCCCGTCTTCCCACTTGTTCCAGTGGCGGAACAGAAGCCGCGTGTAGAGCGACGCCTTCACTTTCGATTTGGCCTTCGCCTCGTCGCGAGCCTTGTTGCAGGCGTCATCGGGACAATCCGGATACACCTCAGACACGAACAGGATGTTCTTCCCGTCCGGCGACCACAGCGCGCCTTCCGCGCCGGTCGAGATGGAAGTCACCGGCCGGGCTTCGCCCGCCAGCTTGCCGGACTCCGCATCGAATCCCACCCTCCATATCTGCGAGTCCTTGCGCGAGCCGTACAGGAAGCGTTTGCCGTCCGGCGCCCATCGCGGACGTTCTTCGCCTTCGCCGCTCGTCAACTGGCGCGCCTCGCCGCCCGTTACCGGCACCACCCACACATGCGGGATGCGCGTGTTGGCTTCCAGATCCACGTGCGTCGCGGCGAACAGCACCCAGCGCCCGTCGGGCGAGACCGCGGGCTCGGCCACGCGCTTGAGCGCCATCATGTCCTCGAAGGTGAAGGGGCGCTTCTCCTGCGCCAAAACCAGAAACGGGATGAAAAGAAAGAGGCAGCTCAGCAAACGGCGGTTCATCTTCCCCTCCTCGAAGCCGGACAGTCTAACCCATTTCCTGTCTGCGACTTCGACCCTGCGATCCGCTGAACAGTGGCCTGTGACGGACAGCTACAACCTGCGCGCAAAAATCGCATCTAATCCGGTATGCGCGTCCTGAGAGGCATTGCGGTCCTTGTGCTGGCGCTTTCTTCTGTTGTCTTCGCCCGCGAAGGCAAGCTCGACCCGTCGCCGCCGGTCGGCATCACCCCCGCCGAGATCATCCAGCGCTTCGCCGCCAAGGAAAAGGAATTCAAGCTGGCGCGCGAGCAGTATACCTTCCGCCAGGACGCCAAGATGCAGACCCTGATGGGCAACCAGGTCGACGGCGAGTGGCGGCAGGTGGTGGACATCACTTTCGACAATCGGGGCCGCCGTGTCCAGCAGGTGGTCTTCGCTCCCGCGCCCACGCTGCGCCGCATCGGCGTCACCCGTGAGGACATGGACGACCTCGAGAACCGCCTCCCCTTCGTCCTCACCACCGATGAGATCGGCGACTACACCATCGATTACGTCGGCCAGCAGCGCGTCGACGAGCTCGACACCTATGTCTTCGACGTCCGGCCCCGCCGCATCGAGAAGAACCGGCGCTACTTCGAGGGCCGCATCTGGGTGGACAACCTCGATTTCCAGATCGTCAAGACCTACGGCAAGAACGTGCCCGACATTCGCAGTCGCAGCGGCGAGAACCTGTTCCCCCGCTTCACCACGTACCGCGAGCAGATTGACGGCAAGTACTGGTTCCCCACCTATACCCGCGCCGACGACACGCTGCACTTCTCCAACCAGGACGTGGATATCCGCATGATCGTCCGCTACAGCGACTACAAGCGCTTCGGCGCCGACGTGCGCATCACCTACGAGGGCAAGGAAATCCCCAGGGTCGAGCAGCCATCTTCCAAGAACCCTTAGTTGCTGCTGACTCTGCGGCTGGCTTGCTACCGGGGGCAATCCCCTTCTGGCGCGAAACCCGTCCCTATAGGAAAATAGTTCCCTTATGTTCTCCCGCTTTCTGCTTCTTCTTTCCGCGCTGCTCGTTCCCGCCTTCGCCCAGGAAGGCCCGCTCGACCCCTCCCCGCCCGCCGGCATCACTCCCGAGCAGATCATCCAGCGCTTTGCAGCCAAGGAAAAAGAGTTCAAGCTGGCCCGCGAGAACTACATCTACCGCCAGTCGGTGAAGGTGCAGGGCCTGGACGGCAACACGGTCACCGGCGAGTACCAGATCATTTTCGACGTCACCTACGACGAGAAGCGCAACCGCAAGGAGAACGTGCTGTTCGCGCCCCAATCCACCCTCGAACGCAGCGGCCTCTCCATGTCCAAGGAGGACCACGAGGACATCCGCAACCTGCTGCCTTTCGTCCTCACTTCCGACGAGCTGCCGCAATACAACGTCAACTACGTCGGCAAGCAGCAGGTGGATGAGCTCGGCACCTACGTGTTCGAGGTCGCTCCCAAGCTCATCGAAAAGGGCAAGCGCTACTTCCAGGGACGCATCTGGGTGGACGACCGCGATTTCCAGATCGTCAAGACCTACGGCAAGCCCGTGCCCGAGACCCGGGCCTCGCAAAAGAAGAAAAAGAACGAGCAGGAGAACCTGTTTCCCAACTTCACCACCTACCGCGAGCAGATCGACGGCAAGTACTGGTTCCCCACCTACTCCCGCGCCGACGAAGTCCTGCACTTCGCCACCGGCGACCAGCACATCCGCATCATCGTGAAATACACCGACTACAAGACCTTCGAGACCGGCTTCCAGGAAAAGGTCACCTACCAGGGCGAGGCCGTCAAGTCGAAGCCCGCCGAGGACGCTTCCAAGTCCCCCGCCCAGTCCAAACCGCAATAAGCTTTTGGCTTACTGCTTATCGCTTATCGCTGATACCTTCAGTAGAACAGATACTTCCGCCACTTCTCATCGGAGCGCCCGATCAGGCGCATGATGTGCCGGCTGGTGTGCAGATTGAAGGCGCGCGGCTCGCGCAGCAGCGTCATGCTGGCCTCGGCCACCAGTTGGTTCCCCTTGCGGCGGTTGCAGGGATGGCAGGCCGCCACCAGGTTCTCCCAGGTGGAAAGGCCGCCCCGCGACCGCGGCACCACGTGATCCAGCGTCAGCTCGCTCGACGGCATCACCGTGCCGCAGTATTGGCAGGTGTTGCGGTCGCGCAGCAGGATGTTCTTGCGCGACAGCGCCCGCGTCTGATGCGGAATGCGCCGGTACTCCAGCAGCCGGATCACCGAAGGCAGCCGGATCTCGAAGCGCTCCGCGTGCAGGATGTGGCCGTTCTCTTCCTCCGTGCGCGCTACTCCCTTCAGCACCAGGACGATCGCACGCCGCGCCGCGCAGATGTTGATGGGCTCGTAGGAGGCGTTCAGCACCAGCACCGGCGTGTGCATCACCGCCAGCCCGTTGCCCGGCCGCAGCTCGCCGTGGCCGTTTCCGTGGCTCGTTTGCTCCGTGTTGTGCGTCCTGTGCGGCATCACGTGTTGCTTTCTGCGGCTCGGCGGCGGAG
>DATMAB010000027.1:300000-413446 GCA_035573675.1 Terriglobales bacterium | reverse complement strand
CTGCGAAACGCCACCTTGGGGTTCTTCTTCCCCAACACCTTGGTGATGGCCGCCGTCAACGTCGTCTTGCCGTGATCGATGTGCCCGATCGTCCCTACGTTCACGTGCGGCTTGCTGCGATCAAATCTCTCTTTGGCCATGTCTCGTCAGTCCTGAATGTTTCGCTCTCTCAGTAGTAGTTCCAGTATGCGTTGCGGTATTTGGCCCGCAGCCGGTCGTCCACTTGCTCAATGCGGGACAAGTAGTACTCGCGAAAATGTCCCTGGTCGCTCAAGGGCAGCGCCTCGTACAGTTGCTTGGCCCGTCCCGGCCCGCCCTTGCGGAACCGGTCCAGCCAGTTCACGCCCTCCAGCGCCCGCTCCATCAGGCCGCGCGCCAGGATCTCCTCGATGTTGCGCACGTCCAGCTTGTTCAGCTCCACCAGCTTCAGGAACGGCTCCGGATGCCCCTCCAGCACCCGCTCCACCATCGTCTTCAGCTCTTCGTAGGACGCCGGATCCTGGATCGGAATGGCTGCCTGCTCGAACACGGCTTCCATGCACCCTCCCGTTCGTCCTGCGCTCACCTGCCGGCTCGCCACCCACCGGCTTCACGCTTTCCCAGTTGCTTCACGGTTGCTGTTTCACACTCTTGGAGCGGGAGACCGGAATCGAACCGGCGACCAACAGCTTGGAAGGCTGTGACTCTACCACTGAGTTACTCCCGCCCTGAGCCACCCAAACATCCAAGTACTGCCTTCTCACCGCCACATCCGAAACTCGTGGAGCCGATGACCAGGATTGAACTGGTGACCTCTCCCTTACCA
Source organism: Terriglobales bacterium (assembly GCA_035573675.1). NCBI lineage: Bacteria > Pseudomonadati > Acidobacteriota > Terriglobia > Terriglobales > Terriglobales bacterium. The sequence goes on along the minus strand of DATMAB010000027.1, from coordinate 412,641 downwards.
AGGGAGTGCTCTACCAACTGAGCTACATCGGCCGCGAACTCGCCGGCGCCGAGGCCGCAGCGCCAGGCTCCGGCCTGGCGCCCAAACTCCGGGCATGAGCCAGCGTGCGCAGAGCCAGCCCGCCCAGAACCGCCAGGGTCACGGCGCGGAAGCGTAGATCCTCGAGCGTCTGCCACGCCGCCAGCGCCAGCGCTGCATATGCCATCAGCGCCCAAACCAAGCGATGCATCTCGTTTCCGAAATCCTGGTGGACAGGGGAGGATTCGAACCTCCGTAGCTCCAAGGAGCGGCAGATTTACAGTCTGCTGCCATTAACCGCTCGGCCACCTGTCCACGTTTCAACCGAGCCGCGTCCCGTCGAGCGAAGAGCCGCAGCGCGCACACACAAATCTTCCGCAAACATCGTCGCCACGCTGCAGAAGAAAACAACCGTTAGGGGTGTGTTCCTCTCGGAAGAGTGTGCCGCCGTCCGTGGGGTCCGTTGCTTCGCGCCGTTCTGCGCAGAGCTCCGTCGCCCGAAGCCCATTGCCCTGGAGCTGGCGAAGGGATTCGAACCCCTGACCCTCTGATTACAAATCAGATGCTCTACCAGCTGAGCTACGCCAGCTAATCCCTTCCCGCCACTCGGGACAAAGATTACATGTTAGCAGAACGGCAATTGACGTGCAATGGGAACCCAAGGTGGCCAGGAGCGGTAACCGGCGTTTGGGTTGGCCACTCACACTGGTGCGCCCGCTCCCGGGAGTTCCCTCTCGGATATCCGGCGCATCCGAATGTTAAGATGGCCTCGGCGGACGCCCGGTCCGCGGGGCGCCTCTTTCTTTGGCCGATAATCTCACAGCGACTGACCCCCACCTTAGACGAGGCAGCCACCATGCGCCGGCGGCGTAGGCTGCTGATCGCGCTGGCGGTGCTGCTGGTGGCCGTAGCGCTGGGCGTGGTGGTGTCGCGGCGGAGGCATGGGCCGCCGGAGTCGGTGCGCCTTTTGCCCGAGGCCGAGGCGGTGGTGCATGTGAATTTCCGCCTGTTGCGCCTGGTGGGCGCGATGGAGGGATTCTCGCAATCGGTGCCGGAGGAAGAGTACCGGGCGTTCGTGCGCGAGACCGGCATCCAGATCGAGCGCGACCTGGACGAGATGGCGATGGCCGTGCACGCGCCGGCGGCAGTCGCCGCGACACCTGGTGAGGAGAGGGGCAGACGGCCGAAAGGCGGACCGGCAGGGGAAGAAGCAGCCTACGACACTGCGGGCCAGACGCGCTTTTCGCACGTGTTCATTGGGCGGTTTGATTCGGCGAAGCTGGCCGCCTACCTGAAGAAGCTGGCGGTGGCCTCGGAAACGTATCGCGAGCTGGAGGTCCTGCTGATCCCCAGCGAGGGGCGGACAGTGCGCGCTGCCATCCTGGGAGTGGACACGGTGGCGGTGTCGAACGCGGAGAGCGCGCAGCCCATGCGCGACATCATCGACCACTACAAGGCGACGGCGGCGCCGTACGCCGGGCCGGCGCTGGTGCAGCAAAATTACCGGCGTGTGCCGCGCGCGAGCCTGGTGTGGGCGATGGCGCGCTGGAAGGATGCGCGGCATCCGGTGGCGTTCGGCGGCCCGCTCGAGTTGACGCTGCCGGCCGGAGTGACGTGGGTGGGATCGGTGCGCGTGCTTCTGGGAGACGCGCAATTACGCGTGGAAGCGCTGGCGGCGAGCGAGGCGGAAGCGCGGCAGGTGAGCGACCAGCTCACGAACCTGCTGACGCTCTATCGCAATCTGTGGGGCGCGCAGGTGGCAGACCCGGACCTGCAGGCGTTGATCCAGAGCGTCGAGGTGCGGCAGGAACAGCAGCGCGCGGTGGTGACGGCGTCGCTGTCACGGGCGCTGCTGAGAAAGGCGATGGAAGAGCCGGCGGCGCCGAAGCCGGAAGCTGCCGAGCAGAAGCCGGCGGGAAAGTAGTTCTCAGTTCTCAGTTCTCAGTTCTCAGTTCTCAGGAAAAGCGACAAGGCCCTCGGCATTCAGGCTTCACTTTCCCAGCCCAGGAAGGCACCGAGTTCGCGGAGGAAGATGGGCCAGGCGGGCTCAGTGGGCCAGACGAGATGATTGCGTCCGGGCAGCGGAACGAAACGGGCGCCGGGGATGGAAGCAGCGAGCAAACGTCCTTCGTTCATGGGCACGGCCCTGTCCTTCTCGCAGTGCAGGACGAGGGTGGGCACGCGGATGCGGGGAAGGACATCGACCACCTCGAGGCGTCCGGCCGCCAGCAGCAGTTCGGCGGCGTTCTGCGGCGACGCCGAGACGCGCTGCAACTCGTTGAACCAATCCATCTGTTCCGCTGAGCCCCCGGGGATGAAGATGTTGGTCCACACCTGGCGGAAGGCCGGGCTGTTTTTTCCCCACCCCAGGCGGACGAGGGTAATGAGCGCATTGCGCTGCTCAACGTCCTCGGGCGACCCGCGGTGCAACCAGCCGCGGGCAAAAGCGCCGTACAGCACGAGGTGGCTGACGCGCTCGGGATGGCGAGCCGCATAGGCGCAGGCCACGGCGCCTCCCTGGGAGATGCCGAGCAGAGCGAAGCGCTGCACACCGGCTGCGTTCACCACCGTCTCCAAGTCCTCGACCCAGGCTTCGAAGGAAAGATCTTCGACGTCCCAGTCGGAAAGGCCGTTACCGCGCTCGTCGTAGCGGATGACGGTGTGGCGCCGGGTAAGCTCGCTGATCCAGTGGCTCCAGATGGGGCTGTGCCATTCGAACTCGAGGTGGTTCATCCAGTTGGCGGCCTTGACCAGGGGCGGCCCAGAACCCACGGTGGAATAGGCGATGCGCGCGCCGTCCCGCGCGGTGCAGAAGCGGATTTCCTGGCGGACGGGAAGCGTGACCGCGGCTGCGGCGGACGGGGCGGGCGGCGCCGCGCCCATGGCTTGCTTCACTTCGGCCACGAAGCGGTAGCCGACGCGCGGCACGGTCTCGATGTAGGCCTGGCCGGTGGCCTTTTCTCCCAACGCCTTGCGCAGCACGGAGATGTTGTGATTCAGGTTGTTCTCTTCCACAACGGCGTCCGGCCAGACGGCTTTCATCAGTTCGTCCTTGGTAAGCAGGCGGCCGTGGTTTTCCACCAGCAGGGCGAGCGTGTCGAAGACCTTGGCACGCAGGGGAATGTGCTCGGAGCCGCACAGGAACTGACGCTCCGGGACATCGAGGCGAAAGGGGCCGAACTCGTAGACCCGGCTGGACATGCCAGTCATTTTCAGATTCACCTCGCTGCGCTTAGGGCTCGCAGCCCTGCTTACCGGGGCACGGTCCGATATCGGCAAAAGCTCCGCAACCGATTGCTGCGTCAACAGTTAGTCCATTCCAGAAAAAACTCAGGAAAGTTACAAGCGAGCTAAAGGACGTCCAGGGCCAGCCTGGGGCCTAATCGGTCGCGTGGTTCGCGCTCACCCTGACCGGAGGACATTCTAGCCCGGCGAAGGGAGAGACGAAAGCCGAATTCGACAGCCCGAGGAGAAACAAAAGTGCCGAAATACGTGATCGAGCGGGAGATCAAGGGAGCCGGCGAGCTGACCAGCGCCGAGCTTCGTCATGTTTCCGAGCATTCCTGCAAGGTGATCGACCAACTGGGACGAAACGTGCAGTGGGTGACGAGCTACGTGACGGACGACAAGTTGTACTGCATCTATATCGCCCCGGACGCTGAGGCCATCCGGGAGCACGCCAGGTTGGGAGGGTTCCCAGCCAACCGGATCTCGGAGGTGCGGACGACGATCGATCCCACCACTGCTGAGGCCCGGGCCACCGTGGACGCCGCCTTCGTGTCCGCTCTGGAAGACACGCAGGCCGAGACCAGGAACTGAGGAGGAGACTTTCATGAACTGGAAACCTGACCAAACCTTTTATCCGTCGCCCAAGATGGCAATCGAGGCAGCGCCGGAGAAGCTGGGCTACCTGTCCCTGATGGAACCGACGCGCACGAAACCGGACGCCATGGCGGTGGTGGACCTGGATCCGGCCTCGAAGAGCTACGGGCGGATCGTCAGCCAGCTCGACATGCCGAACGCGGGCGACGAGCTGCATCACTTCGGCTGGAACGCATGCAGCTCGTGCCTGTGCCCGGCGTCGCCGCATCCGCACATGGAGCGGAGGTACCTGGTGGTCCCGGGCCTGCGCTCCTCGCGCATCCACATCCTGGACACCAAGCCCGACCCGAAAAACCTGAAGCTGACGAAAGTGATCGAGCCGGAAGAGGTGATGAAGAAGACAGGCTACAGCCGCGCACACACCTCACACTGCGGTCCTGACGCGATCTACATGAACGCGCTGGGCTCGGCGGAAGGCAAGGGACCGGGCGGCATCTTCATGCTGGACGCCGAGACCTTCGACGTCAAAGGCCCCTGGGAGAAGGACCGCGGCCCGCAATATCTATCCTACGATTTCTGGTGGCACCTGGGGCACGACACCATGATCACCAGCGAGTGGGGCACGCCGGACATGGTGGAAAACGGCCCCAATCCGGAACTGCTGCTGGCGGGAAAGTACGGGCACGCGCTGCACGTGTGGGACCTGCGGCGGCGCACACATCAGCAGGTGCTGGATCTGGGCGCGGAGCAGCAGATGGTGCTGGAGCTGCGTCCGGCGCACGACCCGACCGAAAGCTACGGGTTCGTGGGCGTGGTGACCTCGCTCAAGGACCTTTCCGCGTCGGTGTGGTTGTGGTACCGGGAAGGCTCGAACGGCAACGGAGAATGGAAGATCCGCAAGGTGATCGAGATTCCCGCCGAGCCGGCTGCGGCCGAGGACCTGCCGCCGCTGCTCAAGGGATTCGGAGCGGTGCCGCCGTTCGTGACCGACATCAACCTGTCGCTCGACGATCGCTTCCTCTACGTCTCCTGCTGGGGCACGGGCGAGTTCCTGCAGTACGACGTCAGCGATCCGTTCAACCCGGTGAAAACGGGATCGGTGCGGATCGGCGGCATCGTGCAGCGCACGGCGCACCCTTCGCAACCGAAGAAACCGCTGAACGGCGGCCCGCAGATGGTCGAAGTCAGCCGCGACGGCAAGCGCGTCTACGTGACCAACTCGCTGTACGCCAGTTGGGATGAGACGTTCTATCCCGACGGCATCCGCGGCTGGATGGTGAAGCTGAACGTGGGCAAAGAAGGCGGCATGGAGTTGGACGAGCGGTTCCTGCTGGAAACCGACCTGCGCCCGCACCAGGTTCGCCTGCAGGGCGGCGACGCCTCTTCCGATTCCTACTGCTTCGCGTGAGGTGGACGATGACCGACGGGATGACGATAACGTGGACCGGCCTGCTGCTGCTGGGCGCGTTCCACGGAGTGAACCCCGGCATGGGGTGGCTGTTTGCGGTGGCGCTGGGCATGCAGGAAAAGCGCCGCCGCGCGGTGTGGCGAGCCATGCTTCCGCTGGGCGCGGGGCACGGGCTCGCCATCCTGGCTGCCCTGCTGGTGGCCGCGCTCGCGGGACGCATGCTGCCGCTGGAGGTGCTGCGCTGGATGGTGGCGGGCGTGCTGCTGACGCTGGGCATCTACCGGCTGTTCCGTCATCGGCATCCACGGTGGGTGGGCATGCAGGTGGGCATGAAGGATCTGACCGTGTGGTCGTTCCTCATGGCCACCGCCCACGGCGCCGGGCTGATGGTGCTGCCGCTGTTCCTGGGAATTGCGGCTCACCAGGGCGGCGCTCACGCCCAGCACGCAATGCAGGCGGGAGGAACGGGCCTGTTCGCGGGACTGATGGTCACGCTGGTGCACGGCGCCGGCTACCTGGTCGTAACGGCGCTGGCGGCGGCGGTGGTGTTCGAAAAGCTGGGCGTCGGGCTGCTGCGCAAGGCGTGGTTCAACCTGGACGTAGTGTGGGCGGCGACGCTGATCGCCACGGCAGGGCTGACTGTGGCGTTCTGAGAGTTTTCGGTTCTCAGTTCTCAGTGGTCGCGTAGAGACGTTGCTTGAGACGCAGCAAGCTGCGGTCTCTACGTGAAGGCCTGAAGGCAGAATGGCGTGACGGCCCTCACGAGCCCGAGTCGCCCAAGCCGTCCGAGCTCGCCAGCGTGCATACGCAGGTACTTGTCGTCGCGTACGAGACGCTGCTTGAGACGCAGCAAGCTGCGTCTCTACGTGAAGACCTGAAGAGGAATGGCTGGCTGCTCTTAAGAGCCCGAATCCGCCGTGCCGGCCGAGGAGTGGGCCAGGGTGGTGCGCAGATACTTGTAGGGGTTGACGGGGGCGTCGAAGATGCGGACCTCGTAGTGCACGTGGGGACCGGTGGAGCGGCCGCTCAAGCCGACGTAGCCGATGACGTCGCCGCGGCGCACGCTCTGCCCGGGCGTGACGGCGAATCCAGAAAGGTGACCGAAGCGGGTGGAGATGTTGTTGCCGTGCACCAGCACGACCATGCGTCCGTAGCCGGCCATGGAGTCGGCGAAGACGACGATGCCCGCCGCGGGCGCTACAATCGGGCATCCGTAGCAGGAAGAGATGTCCACCCCGCTGTGGAAGGCTCCCTCACCGTTGAACGGGTCACGGCGCTCGCCGAAGGAGCCGGTCACACGACCCTCCACCGGCCAAAGGTGCGGCGCGGCCGCGAGCTGGAGCCAGTCGGCCACCGTGGCTCCGCCCCGGGGGCCGAAATTGAAGCCGATGGCCAGCGAGGTAGCGCCGGTCATGGCTGAGGTCTTGAGCTGGTAAAGGCGGTCGAGCGAGGTGGCGAATTGCTCGTCGCTGAACTGGGCGCCCAGGGCCTCGGTCAGCAAGGGATCGGTTTTCAGTCCGTAGAGCAGCGAAACCTCGCTGGCCAGCGAACCCAAGGAGGCCACCTGCAGGTCCTTTTCCTGGGCCACCCGCTCCAGCTTTTCGTAGCGGCTCTCCAGCGCCTGCTTCTCGGTTCGCAACTGGTTGAAGCGCGCCACTTTCATCAGCATGCGGGTGTAAGAACCGGCCATGCCGGTGATGGTGAACATGCCAATCAGGGCGCCGGCCAGGAATACATAAAGGTAATGAAGGGGAATGGGAATCTTCTTCAGTTCGCCGTCGGAGTCGCGGGTTACCAGCAGAATGTACAAGCGCTTCCGCAAAAGGTACTTCTCCCGTTTCAGGACTCGTGTTCGAGGATTGCGGAGGGCCCGCCCTTCACTTTTCCGCCGGCGGAGCTTCCGCGTCTCCTGGAAGCTCCACACACAGGTTCGGTGGGCTTCCGTCTTTGGACCAAATGTTGGCCGTTCCTGGGCTTTGTGAACGGCGGGTGAAGGCTAACAAGCCGGAAAACGCGTGTCAACAGGAAATGGCAAAAAATCTCCCTAGGCCCCACATCTTAAGGGAGTTAGTGACAATGGACGTCTGGACGATGGTACGGTTGGCATCCGGGCAGGCGCGGACGGGACTCCGGGTGACGGCGCTTACTATAATGGCTGCTTGCCGCTCGCCGAAAAGCTCCTGATCGAACGCGTCCGCCACCGCAGCAGAGCGCGCGGGGGAGCGGGAGTGCTCCAGGGAATCGGAGACGATTGCGCCCGCCTGCGGATCCCGCCCGGCTTCGAAATGCTGGTCACCACCGACCTGTCGGTAGAGGGCGTGCACTTCCGGCGGGACTGGCATCCGCCGGAGTCGGTGGGGCACCGCTGCCTGATGCGCGGCCTGAGCGATATCGCTGCCATGGGGGGCGAGCCGGTGGCGGCGTTCCTATCGCTGGGTGTGCCATCGGTCGTGCCCCAGTCCTGGGTGGACCGCTTCCTCAACGGCCTGCTTGGCCTGGCACGCCAGCAGCACGTGACGCTGGCGGGCGGCGACACGTCCGACTCGCCGCGCGCGGTGGTTTGCGACATTGTGCTGGTGGGACAGGTACCGCGGGGCCGGGCGATCCTCCGGTCGGGTGCCCGGCCAGGTGATGCGCTCTACGTGACCGGGGAACTCGGCGGGGCGGCGATGGTGCTCGACCAGCTTCGCCGGAGCCGGTTCCGCGGAAGTCCTTACTCAAAAGCGGTTGCGCCACACTTCTTCCCTTCGCCGCGGGTGGAGGTAGGCCGTGTGCTCGGCCAGCGGAGGCTGGCCACGGCCATGATTGATGTGAGCGACGGGCTCTCGACCGACCTGGAGCACCTTTGCCGGGAGAGTGGGGTGGGGGCGGTGGTCGTCGCGGAGAGCGTCCCCCGGCGGGACGTCCGCCGCGGCCTGGATTTCGCCCTGCACGGCGGGGACGACTACGAGCTATTGTTCACCGCCCGCCGGCAAGTGCCAAACAGAATCGCCGGGGTGCCCGTGACCTGCATCGGCCGGATTGTTTCCGGAAGGAAGCTGTGGCTGGAAGAGGCCCAGGGACGGCGCAAGCGGCTGAAGCCGAGGGGGTGGGAGCACTTCCGGTAGTTTCCAGTTTCAAGTTTCGAGTTTCCAGAAAGAGCCGACCACAAAGGACACGAAGGTTTCACGAAGGGGTAGGAGTCTGATGGCGAGCCGAAAGTCCAGCTCGGTTGCGGTGTTGTTGGCCCTCCTCGCGCTCGGGGCGTACAGCTATCACCAGTTCCAATTGGAGCGGCACGCGCGGCCGCTGGACGCGGCGCCACCCGGACAGGTTCTAAGCGAAAACCATTTCTCTCCCGGCGAGAACCTGGAGCGGCTGGATGTTGACCGGCTGCGCAGCGCCCAGCAGAACGTGGATATCGCCATGTACGCCTTCACGGACAAATACATTGCCGAGACACTGGTGGGGCTGGCGCAGCGCGGGGTGCGCATCCGGCTGTATCGCGACCGCTCGCAGTACCAGCAGGAACAGGAAAACGCCGCCCGTTATCGCGATGCCTCGACCACCGACATGTTGCGCGGGCAGACGAACATCCAGATCCGCGTCAAGGCCAGCGGCCGCCGCGACCTTATGCACCTGAAGTCCTACGTGGTGGACGGCACACTCTTGCGCGACGGCAGCGCCAACTGGTCCGCCGCGGGGCTGAAACGCCAGGACAACAACGCCCACTTCACCAACGATCCCGCCCAGGTGCGCGCCTTCCAGCAGGCGTTCGAGGCCATGTGGGAGGCGGAGACGAATGAGATCGTGCAGTGAAGCAGAGCCAGACGGCAGGCTGCGGGTGGCAGGACGCAGGTTTCAGCCGCAGGCTTCGCGGACTTCTTTCCACGCGGCGTTGAAGCGGCCTCGCTCCTGCGAACCATCCTTGAAGTGCAATCCGTAGCTGCCTTCGCTGCCGTCAGCGATTCTTGCACGGCGGACAACCGAAGCCGGCCGCGCCGGGAGTACGATGATAGCGTGCGGCTGACGGAAAAAATCCTGGCCTACGTCCGCGAACAGGGCCTGCTGCGAGCAGGCGAACGCGTGGGCGCGGCGGTTTCGGGCGGAGCGGATTCGGTGGCGCTGCTGCGCGCGCTGATCGAGCTGCGCGACGGGCTGGGCATCGTGATTTCCGTGCTGCATTTTCATCACGGCATCCGCGGGGAGGAAGCGGACGCCGACCAGCGCTTCGTGGAGTCGCTGGCCGCGGCCCACGGGCTGGCCTTCTTGACCGAACGCGGCGACGCTCCCGCCACCGCGCGGGCGCGCAAGCTGACGCTGGAAGAAGCGGCGCGCGCGCTGCGTTACGCCTGGATTCGCAAGCTGCTGCGGGAGCGCGCCGTGGATGCGGTGGCCACCGCGCACACCGCTGATGATCAGGCGGAGACCGTGTTGTTGCGGCTGCTGCGCGGCGCCGGCACGCGCGGGCTGGCGGGAATCTACCCGCGCAAGAAGGAGGAAGCCGGGGCTGTGATCCGGCCGCTGCTGGCGGTGCGCCGCGCCGAGGTGGAGGACTACCTGCGCGGGCTGGGGCAGGAGTGGCGCGAGGACCCCATGAACCGCGACCCGGGGCACGCCCGCAATCGCGTACGGCACGAGCTGCTGCCGCTGCTGGAGCGTGACTACAGTCCGGGAATCGTTCCCGTGCTGGCAGACACGGCGGAGATCGCGCGTGGCGAGGAAGAGTTCTGGCAAGCGGAGGCGGCGCGCCTCCTGCCGCAGCTCGCGGGGGGAACCGCCGCCTCCGGGTTTTCGCTCGATGCCGTCCCGCTCAGCCGCCAGCCGGTGGCGGTGCAGCGCCGCTTGCTGCGTGCGGCTGCCGAAGCCGCCGGCCTGCGTCTGAGCTTCCATCATTGCGAACAGGTGCGGCTCCTGGCAGGACCCGGGGCCTCCGGCTCCTGCGAGCTGCCGGGAGGCTGGCGCGCGGCTTTGCTCCGTGGCCGCCTGGTCTTCGAGCGGCGTGCGGAAAGCGCCGCGCCTGCCGGATACGAATACCGGCTGAGCGTCCCCGGCGAAGTCGAGATCACCGAACTGGGAACCGTGATTCGCGCCTCTTTGGTACCCTTGGCGGCCGGGAAGCGGGAGTATAATCGGGGCCGCTTTCTGGAGCCTCGGAAGCTCGGGCCGGAACTGGTGGTGCGCAACTGGCGCGCCGGAGACCGTTTCTGGCCGGCGCACAGCAAGTCGCCGAAGAAGGTGAAGGAATGGCTGGCGGCACGCCGGGTCGTCGGTGCCGACCGCCGGCTGTGGCCGGTGGTGGCCAGCGGCAAGGACATCGTCTGGATGCGCGGCTTTCCGGCGGCCGAACCCTTCGTGGTCGCTACGGACGAGAGCGCGGTGGTCATCGAGGAAGTGGCACGGAGCGTGGCGGAGAAGGACCGGGCGTCCTCTCCGGGAGCGGACGCGTGAAGCAGGACGGCGCAAAACTGCAAAACCTGAAAACGCTGATCAGCGCGGAGCAGATCGCGAAGCGCGTGAGCGAGATCGCTCACCAGATTTCGACCGACTACCAGGGCAAGACGCTCTACGCCGTGGGCGTGCTGGAAGACAGCTTCATCTTCATGGCCGACCTCATGCGCGCCCTCGAAGTGCCGGTGGTCTGCCAGTTCCTGAAGCCGGAGACCAAGGAAAAGCTGCAGGGCGCAACCGAAACCACCGAGATCTTCTACAGCCCCGAGGTGCACGTGGAAGGACAGCACGTCATCCTGGTGGAAGCGCTGGTGGAGTCGGGCGTGACCTCGGACTTCCTGATGCGCAACCTCATGGGCCGGGGCGCGGTGAGCGTGAAGCTGGCCACCTTGCTGGACAAGCAGTCGGCGCGCCGCATCGCGCTGCAGCCCGACTATTTCGGCTTCCAGATCGATAACTCCTTCGTGGTGGGTTACGGCCTCGGCGGCCCCATCCTGGGCCGCAATTTGCCCTACGTGGCCACCACCGAAGCGGCGGCCAAGCCGGCACGTTGACTTTTTTCTCCGACCGCCCTGTCACTGCCCGATTACCCGGTTACGCCGGTAATCTTGCTGGCACCCTGTTACGGCCCGATGATAAGAGCGGTGTAGCGCGGCCAAAACAGGTACAATCAGTTCGGGTGGTGGCTGATTCCCGGGCCGAAAGCGGTCTGGGTGGCATCTAATTGTTTGTAGCTGCCCAGGCAGAGCCGGGAGCGGCCTTTTTTCCCGAGGAGCGTTGAGTGAATTCGACCGTCAAGACCATCGTGTTCTGGGTGCTGATCGCAGTCTCCGCGGTGCTGCTGTGGCACCTGGTGGTGCGGGCCGGCGGGGCCGGCGTGCAGGAACGCGAAATCAGTTTCTCCGACTTCATGAACCAGGTGGACCAGGGCAAGATCTCCGAGGTCACCATCATCGGCGCCGAAGTGCGCGGCAAGTTCCGCGACGAGAACGCGGTCTTCCATACGACGGTCCCCACCAACTATCCGGACATGATCACCGTGCTGCGCGAGAAGGGCGTCAGCATCAAGGTGAAAGACGTGCAGGGCGGAACCTGGTCGAGCTGGCTGCTGGGCCTGGCCCCGGTGCTGCTGTTGATCGGGTTGTGGGTGTTCATGATCCGCCAGATGCAACTGGGCGGCAACAAGGCGCTGTCGTTCGGCAAGAGCCGCGCGCGCCTGCTCTCCATGCAGCAGAAGAAGGTCACCTTCAAGGACGTGGCCGGCGTGGATGAGGCCAAGGAAGAGCTGCGAGAGATCATCGAGTTCCTGCGCGAGGCGCAGAAGTTCCAGAAGCTGGGCGGACGCATTCCCAAGGGCGTGCTGCTGGTCGGGCCTCCGGGCACCGGCAAGACGCTGCTGGCGCGGGCCGTGGCCGGCGAAGCCAACGTGCCCTTCTTCTCCATCTCCGGCTCGGACTTCGTGGAGATGTTCGTGGGCGTCGGCGCCAGCCGTGTCCGCGACCTGTTCGAACAGGGCAAGAAGAACGCTCCGTGCATCATCTTCATCGACGAGATTGACGCCGTCGGCCGCCACCGCGGCGCCGGCCTGGGCGGCGGGCACGACGAGCGCGAGCAGACCCTGAACCAGTTGCTGGTGGAGATGGACGGTTTCGAGTCCAACGAAGGCGTGATCCTGATCGCCGCCACCAACCGTCCCGACGTGCTGGACCCGGCGCTGCTGCGCCCCGGCCGCTTCGACCGCCGCGTGGTGGTTCCGCTGCCCGACGTGCGCGGACGCGACGAGATCCTGCGCGTCCACACCCGCCGCATCCCGCTGCACGAGGATGTGGACCTGATGGTGATCGCGCGCGGCTCGCCGGGCTTCAGTGGCGCCGACCTCGCCAACCTGGTGAACGAGGCGGCGCTCAATGCGGCTCGCAACAACCGCAAGAGCGTGACCATGTACGACTTCGAGCTGGCCAAGGACAAGGTCCTGATGGGCGCCGAGCGCAAGTCGCTGCTCTTGAGCGAGAAGGAAAAGAAGGTCACCGCCTATCACGAGGCCGGCCACGCCCTGGTGGCGGTGATGCTGCCCGACGCCGACCCCATCCATAAGGTCACCATCATTCCGCGGGGCATGGCGCTGGGCGTCACCATGCAGTTGCCGCTTGATGACAAGCACACCTACAGCAAGAGCTACCTGGAGACGCGCATCGCCATCATGATGGGCGGCCGCCTGGCCGAGGAACTGTTCCTCGACCAGCGCACCACCGGCGCCGGCAACGACATCGAGCAGGCCACCGAGCTGGCCCGCAAGATGGTCTGCGAGTGGGGCATGAGCGATCTGGGTCCCATCACCTTCGGCAAGAAGGAAGAGCAGATCTTCCTGGGCCGCGAGATCGCGCAGCACCGCGACTACAGCGAGGAAACCGCCATCAAGATCGACCAGGAAGTGCGCCGCATCGTTGACCAGGGCTACAACACGGCCAAGCGGCTGCTGGAAGAGAACCGCGACAAGCTGGTCCGCCTGGCCGAAACCCTGCTGGAGCGCGAAACCCTCGATGCCAGTGAGATCCGCTTGCTGCTCGAGGGCAAGGAGCTACCGGTCAAACCGCGAGCCAGCGCGCCCGAGGCCGCGGGTGTGCAACAGGTGCTCAAGCCTGAGCCCGGCCGTACGCCGGGACTCGCCGGGGAAAAGCCGGCGCCGGCGTAAGGACAGTTCTCAGTAGTCAGTTCTCTGTTCTCAGAAGGGCGGCCGCTAGGCCGCCCTGATTGTTCGTAGCCGCCACTGGGCTCCGTCACTTGGTAGCTTGAGCCCCACCGCTGGCATGGCCGCCCCCAAGGTCAGCCGGTGTACAATTTTGTTGCTTCCACAGTGAACTCCGAGTCGCGTTCGTCATGTCTTCAGTGCGCACGCTCGGCCTCTTCTTCCTGCTCTCCTTCCTGCTGGCGGGTTGCGACACGAGCACGTTCTGCTTCATCTCTACGCTGAGCGCTTCACCCGCGACCGCAACCATCTTTGTGGGCAGTTCGCAGAAGTTCATTGCCTCGGGCAGCACGACGACCGTTGCCTGCACCATCCAGTCCGACCCCGACCCGGCGACCGCCGTGGTTTGGTCGGTTTCCGATCCCGTCAACGTCAGCATCAGCAACACACCGGGCGCGACCTTCGGTACCGCCACCTGCCTGGGACCGACGTCCGGCGCGGTGACGGTGACCGCTACCCTGCCGGCGGAGGCGAACGCCGGGCGCAAGCTCACGGCCACCTCCACACTGACCTGTAAGTGAACGCGGTACGCCGAGAATTCCGGTTGCGGGCTGAGGATTCCAGCGCTACCATCGGCGCAATTTTGCTGCTGAGGAGGACTGCATGGCCACGTCTCCGGCCACACCCGCCGCGTTCAATCACGACCGCTTCACGGCCCGCGCCAAGGTCTTTGACATCGCTCCCAAGTTCCATTTCTACGATCCGCAGGGGCGCGTAATCGGCTTCCTGAAACAGAAGCTGTTCAAGCTGAAGGAGGACATCCGGCTGTACGCGGACGAGAGTGCTACGCAGGAGCTGCTGACCATCAAGGCGCGGCAGATGCTCGACATCTCCGCCACCTATGACGTGACCGATTCACGCCAGCAGCAGAAGGTCGGGGCGCTGCGCCGCAAGGGGCTGAAGTCCATCCTGATCGACGAGTGGACTATCCTCGACGCCGGCGACCGCGAGATCGGGCTGATCAAGGAGGACAGCGCTTTGATGGCCACCCTGCGCCGATTCCTCTCCAACCTGATCCCCCAGACCTACCACTTCGAGGTCGGCGGACAGCATGTGGGCAAGGCCGCGCAGCGCTTCAATCCCTTCGTGCACACGCTGGACGTGGACCTGACGCCCGACCGCGAACGCAAGCTCGATCGCCGCCTGGCTGCCGCCGCCATCGTGCTGCTGCTGGCCATCGAGGGAAGGCAGGATTAGAAGTGGGTGAAAAAGGACCTTCGCACATCTGCCCCTCCCTTTGCCCTTGAGCCGAGTTAGCTGACCCGAATCAGCGGCTTTGCCGCCCGCAGGACCTCGCCGACCTCAGCCGCCGGCAGGCGGCGGTCGCGCAGTGCGCGCAGAAGGGCGTCGCTGTCCTTGGCGGCGACGGAGATCAGCAGACCCCCGGCGGTCTGCGGATCGAACAACAGCGTACGCAAGTCTTCTTCCACTGCGTCATCCCACTCCACCACGCATTCAGCGAACTCGCGATTGGCTTTGAGCCCGCCGGGGACGTGTTTTTCCCGCACGCACTGGAGCGCGCCTTCGAGCAGCGGCACGCGGGAAGCCGCCAGGCGCAGGCTCACACCCGAGGCCAGCGCTACCTCGCGCGCATGTCCGATCAGCCCGAAGCCGGTGATGTCCGTACAACTGTGCACTTCGTAGGCGGAATCGGTCATCACCTCCGCCGCTGCGCGGTTGAGCGTGGTCATGGAATTGACGGCGGCCTCCACCCACGCCGGCTCTGCCTTGCCGCGCTTGATGGCAGTCGAGATCACGCCCGTGCCGAGGGCCTTGGTCAGCAGCAGGCGGTCGCCCGGCCTTGCGCCGGAGTTGGGAAGAACACGTTGCGGATGGATGGTGCCGGTGACCGCGTAGCCGAACTTGATCTCTTCGTCGCGGGTGGAGTGCCCGCCGACAATGGTGCAACCCGCTTCCATCATCTTGGAGAGACCCCCGGCCAGGATCTGCTCCAGCACCGCCAGGTCGCCCTTTTCCGGGAAGCAGACCAGGGTGAGGGCGTTCAGAGGCCGCCCGCCCATGGCATAGACGTCGCTCAGCGAGTTGACCGCCGCGATCTGGCCGAACGTGAACGGATCGTCGACGATAGGCGTGAAGAAGTCCACCGTATGCACCAGCGCGAGCTCGTCGGAAATCTTGTACACCCCGGCGTCGTCGGCTTTGTCGAAGCCGACCAGCACGTTCGCGTCCTGTTGCCGGGCTAATCTCCCAAGCACCGCGTCCAGCGCCGCCGGACTCAGCTTGGAAGCTCAACCCGCCGCCTTGACGGCCTCCGTCAGGCGCACGGTCTTCACTTCGCCCATGAAACCAATTGTAGATTGAATCATTTGTTCATTGGATCATTGCGCGGCCGGCGCTTGAGACTTTCGCGCTCTCGCTGACCGCAGACGTTCTCCATTGATTCCATGACTCAATGATTCAATCGTCAATTGAAACTCACTGCCGTCACCGTGATCGCCGGATACTCCCGGTTCCAGTCGGCGCTGACATGATCGAAGATCAGGCGGAAGCCGCGCGTCTCGCCGGGCTTCAGCGGGGCAGCTTTCAGATCGGTGACGTCCACGTAGGGACCGCGCTGCTCATGCACCTTCACCGGCAGCGTCTCTTTCTGCACCACTTCGCCTAGCGAATTCCGAAAGACGATCTCGACCGTGACGCCGCTCACCGTACGGTCACCCTGATTCGTAAGCTGGCCTTCGAGGTAGGTCACCTTGCCGCCGACGAAGTTCGCCACCTCGCTCATCTTCAGGTCGGCGAACTGAAGCTTTTCGCCGTAGGCGTGGGGACCCTCGCTGACGGGTTGCGCCGTTCGCTCCCCGGATGGTCGCGTGAGCAGCACGAGGGCGCCGATCGCGAGCACCACCAGCAGTGCCCCCGCGCCAATGGCGGGCCAAGCCACGCTCCGTTCAGTTTCCGGAGGATTGCCTTCGGGAGAAAGCGGCTCCACGGCAGCGATTCTACTACTCGCCCGCTACGGTCAGGCCGTCGATGCGCAACGTGGGGCAGGCCACGGAGCCGCGGAACTCCAGGTCGCTGGCAATCTCTGCGATGTTGCGCAGCATATCCTTCAGGTTGCCGGCGATCGTGACCTCCTCGACCGGATACGCCAGCTCGCCGCGCGAGATCCACAGCCCGCTGGCGCCACGCGAGTAGTCGCCCGTCACCAGGTTCACGCCGAAGCCCAGGAGCTCGGTGACGTAGAATCCGTCCGCGATGTCTGCGATGAGCTGCTGTGGTGTGCGTGTGCCCGGCTGAAGGAAAAAGTTGCCCGCGCCGATGCCCGGCGTCCCCGCCAGGCCCCGCGAGGCGTTGCCCGTCGTCTGCAATCCCAGCTTGCGCGCGGTGTAGGTGTTGAGCAGGTACGACTGCAGTACGCCGCGCTCGATTACCACGGTACGCCGCGTGGGTACGCCTTCGCCGTCAAAAGGGGATGTTCCAAATCCGCCGGGCATGGTGCCGTCGTCGATCACGGTGACGTTCGCGCTCGCGATCGCCTGCCCCAGTTTGCCTTCAAGGAACGAAGCCCCGCGGTAGATGGAGTCGCCGTTCGCCGCCTCGAAGATGTGTCCCAGCAAGGACTGCGCTGCCATGGACTCGAACACCACCGGTACGCATGCCGTCGGGACCTTGCGCGCGCCGAGGCGGCGTAGCGCACGTTGTGCCGCCACGCGTCCCACCTGCTCCGGCGGCTCCAGCTTCTCGAGCGAGCGCGACACCGCGTACCAGTAGTCACGCTGCATGGCCGCGCCTTCCTGTTGCGCTACCGGCACCGCAGCCACGCTGCAGTACGAGCGCCGGTACTCGCCCGTGAATCCCAGCGAGTTGGCCAGCACCTTGCGCCCCGAAGCGGCGTCGAACGATCCGCCTTCGGAGTTGGTGATGTGTGGGTCGAAGTCGAGCGCGGCCCGTTCGGCGCGCCGCGCGTAATCGATGCGGTCCGCAGTCGAGAGCGACTCGACGTCGTCGTGGAACAGGTCCAAATCGCCGGCAAGCGTGCCCAGTTGTGACGCGTCCGGCAAACCGGCATGCGGATCTTCGGACGCCACGCGCGCCAGCGCCAGTGCGCCTTCGATCATGCGCGCGATCCCCGCCGGAGAAAAGTCCGTGGTATAGGTCGAAGCCGCCCGGTGGCCGAAGAAGACGCGCAGGCCCATGGCATGCGAGCTCGCCTGCTTGAGCGTCTCGACCTCACCCAGGCGCACGACGGTAGAGAACTCATCACCTTCGCGCACCACCGCTTCAGCCGCGGTGGCGCCGGCCGCGGTCGCGCGACGCACGACATCGGCGGCAAGCTGTTTGAGATCAGTTGTCAGAATGGAGGTTGGCAAGGAGTTGTGTTCGCTTGCGAGCTCAAACGCGCGCCCCGTCAAGCTCGCCCCACACCGCGATCGTAGTCAAATGTTTCAATGATCCGATAATTCAATGATCAATCCCGCTGTGTCTCTGTAATGAATCCTTAGCTCCGGAAGTCCGTCCCCACCTGCCGCTGCGCCGTGCCGCCCACGGTGATGCGGTCCACCTTGAGCGTGGGGATACCGACGCCCACCGGCACCGACTGGCCATCCTTGCCGCAGGTGCCCACGCCCTCGTCGAGCGCCAGGTCGTTGCCCACCATGGAGACGCGCGTCAGCACGTCCGGCCCGTTGCCGATGAGCGTGCAGTTCTTGAGAGGCGCGGTGATCCTGCCGTCTTCGATCAGGTACGCTTCCGAGGCCGAGAACACGAACTTGCCGCTGGTGATGTCCACCTGCCCGCCGCCGAAGTTGGCCGCGTACACGCCGCGCTCCACCGAGCGTACGATGTCCTCCGGCGAATCCTCGCCCGCCAGCATGTAGGTGTTGGTCATGCGCGGCATGGGGATGTGCTCGTAGCTTTCGCGGCGTCCGTTGCCCGTATCCGGGATGCCCATCAGCCGCCCCGAAAGCTTGTCGCTCAGGTAGCCCTTCAGGATCCCGTTCTCGATGAGCACCGTGTTCTGTGTTGGCGACCCTTCGTCGTCCACGTTGAGCGAGCCGCGCCGGGAAGGCAGCGTGCCATTGTCCACCACCGTGCACTTGGGACTGGCGACGCGCTGTCCCAGCAACCCGGCGAACGCCGAGGTCTTCTTGCGGTTGAAGTCTGCTTCCAGGCCGTGGCCGATGGCTTCGTGCAGCAGGATGCCCGGCCAGCCCGGGCCCAGCACCACCGGCATCTCGCCCGCCGGCGCTTCGCGCGCGTCCAGTTGCACGACGGCCTGGCGCGCTGCCTCCTTGGCGAAGTGCTCCGGCGTCTTTTGCGTCTCGAAGAAATCCAGCCCCACGCGGCCCCCGCCCCCCGAAGTGCCGCGCGCAGAAACGCCGTCGGACTTGGCGATACAGCTCACGTTGAAGCGCGCCAACGGCTGCAGGTCCCAGGCGACGCTGCCGTCCGACCCAGCCACCAGGATGTGCCGCGCCTCGTCCGCCCAGCTCACCCGCACCTGCGCGATGCGCGGATCGTAGGCGCGCGCGGCGCGGTCGGCACGCAGCGCCAGCTCCAACTTCGCCGTCACCTCGTTCTCCGCAGCGCTCGTCCTCACCGGATAAAGGTCGCGCACCGGCGCCCGCTTCATGCCCGCTACCGGCGTACGCGCCGGGCCGCTGGCGATCAGCGCCGCCGTGCGCGCCGCATGCAGCACCTTCTCTGGCGCAAGGTCGTCGGTGTGGGCGTACCCCGTGCGCTCGCCCGAAATCACCCGCACGCCGCAGCCCGCGGAAAGCCCCTGGCTCGCCGACTTCACCAGCGACTCATCCACCAGGATGGAGGTCGTGAGCTGATATTCGAAGTACAGGTCGGCGTAGTCGCCGCCGGCCGAAAGCGCCGCGCCCAGGTAGCGCTCCAGGTCGCGCTCCGTCAGTCCGAAGCGCTCGAAGAATGGTTGGACATCCTGCATGGCGGACTCTTCGATTATCCCATGAGATGCCGTGCTGCACGCGGAGGACGCAGCGCTCCGTTTCCCTCCCGAACCAAAACAAGACTCAGCTTCTCCGTGTCTCCGTGCCTCTGTGGTGAGAGAATCTCCCGCCATGACGCCGGAATCACTGGCGCGCGCGCTTTCGGACTTCCTCGCCGGCGCGCGCGACGCCCTCGTCATCGAAAGCGGCGAAGAGGTGTTCGATTTCTCGACCGCGCGCTACTCGGTCTCTGCCGACCGCGGCCGCTGCCTGCTGCACCTGTGGTCGGAGCAGCGCAACACCGTGGTCCGCGTTTTGGAGGCGGAAGAATCCCGCGGCACGCTGCGCCTTTCCGTGCAGCGTTTCGGGCAGTCGCGGCCGGCGCGCATGGAAATCCTTCGCGACCGTGACCGCCGCCCGCCTGCGGCGCGACCAGCTGCCCGTTCCGCCTACCGCCAGCGATTGCGACGTATTTTGGAGCGCAATTTTCCGGACCTGCGCACGACGGCGCTGACCTCGGCCATGGACCTGGAGCGCTCCTTCGGCCCGGTCTACGCCCGGGGGATGCTTCGCCGCGGGCGTTCCGCCTTCGCCGTCCTGGGGGTGAATGCGAGTGAGACGCAGGCCGCCGTCGATGGCGCCCTCACTTTTGGGCTGCTTTGGCTCGACCATCTCCGCCGGCGCGAAGCCGCGCGCTTGGTCATCGAGGGCTTGAAGCTGTTCGTGCCCGCCGGACGCGGCACCATCGTGCGCGAGCGCATGGCGCACCTCGATCGCACCGCCGCCCGCTTCCAGCTCTTCGAAGTCAACGAGCGTGACGCGACCCTCGATGAGCTCGACACCGGCGACCGCGGCAACGTCGCCACCCGTCTGGTGCGCTGCGTGGATGAGTCCACGACCCGCCTCCGGTTCGCCGCCATCGAGCGCGTTCTCGCCCTGGTTCCCGAAGCCGAGGTCAAAGTGCTCTCGTCCGCGGAGGTTTCTTTCCGCCTGCATGGCCTGGAGTTCGCGCGTGCCCGCTCGGCTCCGGGCGAAGGCTTTCGCGCCGAGGAACAAGTCGTTTTCGGCATCGCGCCGGAAGAAACGGTTCTCACTGCGGAGACCGAGGCCCGGTTCGTAGCGCTGGCCCAGGCCATCGCCGCCACGCGCTCGCCCGCCGGTCCGCGCGACCATCCCTTGTGGCGCATGCAGCCGGAGCGCTGGCTGGAGTCGCTGGTGGCCCGCGACGTCTCCGCTCTCGACACCCGCCTCGACCCCGCCTGCGTCTATTCCCAGGTGCCGGCGTTCGCTGCCGGCGACCGCGCCATGATCGACGTGCTGGCCGCCACACGCGAGGGCCGGCTCGCCGTTTTGGAGCTCAAGGCCGGCGAAGACATCCACTTGCCGCTGCAAGGACTGGACTACTGGGCGCGCGTCGTCTGGCATCATCAGCGCGGCGAGTTCCGCCAGTTCGGCTACTTTGCCGGCCGCGAGCTTTCGGCAGAGCCTCCGCTCCTCCTGCTGGTCGCACCTGCGCTGCACGTCCACCCGGCTACGGACGTGCTCTTGCGCTATCTTGCCCCGGAGATCGACTGTACTCTGCTCGGCATCGACGAGCGCTGGCGCGACGGCGTGCGCGTCATCTTCCGCAAGCGGAAAACCCCGGCCACGGATTCGCACGGATGAACACGGATCGAGAAGTGGTTCAATAGTGCACCGGCCCGATCATCGGAAATCCCTGCGGGAGCTTCTAAGGCCGACCACCAGGAGGTCCCCATGAACCGCTATCGTCTTGGACTGCTGCTGGTCTTCATCACCGTTTGGACCTGGGCCGCAATCCGGCCCCTCTTCCCCAAGGACTGGCTGCTGGAGAACCTGCTTGTTTTCCTTTTTGTTCCGCTGATCATCCTCACTGGCCGCTACTTCCGCTTCTCTGACGTCTCCTACACCCTCATCACGCTGGCCATGTGCCTGCACCTCATCGGGGCGCACTACACCTATGCCGAGGTGCCCTTCGGTTTCACGCTGCAGCGATGGTTCGGCGCCGACCGCAACATGTACGACCGCTTCGTCCACTTCTCCTATGGCCTGCTGTTCGCGTACCCGGTGCGCGAAGTGTTCCTGCGCCTGGCGCGCGTAAAGGGATTCTGGGGTTTCTACCTCCCGCTCGACGTCACGCTCTCGCTCTCCGCCGTCTACGAGATCATCGAGTGGCGCGTGGCCGCGCGCGTCAGCCCGGAGGCCGGCCTCGCCTTCCTGGGCTCGCAGGGCGACATCTGGGACGCGCAGAAAGACATGCTCGCCGCGGGCCTGGGCGCCTGTATCGCCCTCGTCGTGGTGGCGCTGATCAACTGGAAGTGGGACCCCAACTTCGGTTGCGAGATGCGCGAGAGCTTCGGCATCCAGGAATGCGAGCCGCCGCCCGGCGAAAAAGCCATGGGCCAGGCGGTGAGGAATCGCGTCCGGCGGCGTAAATTGACGGCCGGGTCACACAAGTAAGCTTAAATCCCGATTCACCGCCGAGAACGCAGAGAGCGCAAAGAAAATCGGTAGCCACGGATGGTCACGGGGCATCCCGGGGATTCTTGATCTGGTTACTTCGCAATCGATCCGTGTCATCCGTGTTCATCCGTGGCCAAGGGTTTCTCCGCGCTCTCTGCGTTCTCCGCGGTGAAGTCTGTTGCTCGTTCGCCCCGGTACACTCGCGACACGCCCCGCACCAGCCGCCGCATCGGCAATTCATCCCGTTCATCCGTCAGGAAGATCTCGCCCACGCGGCTTGAGCGGTAATACCAGTGCTTGAGGAGGGCCAGGTGTTCCATGCGCTCGAGGGCCGAAGTCTCCTGGGCCGCGGACACCGTGGCCAGCGCCTCCGCCAGCCGCGCTTCCATCGAGACCGGTTTGCCTTGCCGCGGCTCCACTGCGAACGCAATGGGCGCGCCGATCACGCCCGCCTCCACCCGGAACAGCGCCACCGAATGCGGCTCCGCTGAGCGCTGCACGATGACGCCGTGCAGCCGGTCGAGCCTCCGGACCAGCTCCGGCGCCTGCGCTGCCGCCGCCTGCGCCTTCTCCAGCCGCGCATGGAGGGCGGAAGCGGCCTCGAATTCGAGCGCGGCAGAAGCCTTCTCCCGTTCAGCCGCCAGTTCCGACTCCAGCGACCGCCCGCACGTATCCAGATACTCTTGCACGCGCCTGACCTCGGCGACGTACTCGGCGTCTGTGCAGCCCTTGAAGCACGGCGCCAGACACATCTTCATTTCGGAGTAGATGCAGCCGGGAAACGCCGGATCGGGATTGAGGTCGAAGTCGCAGCGCCGCATCTTGTACAGGTCGAGGGAATCATTCAGGAACTTCTCCGCCGTAGCCCGCGACGGGAACGGACCGTAGTACACCGATCGCCCGCGCAGCGAAAGCCGCCGCGTCAGAAAGGCGCGCGGCCAGGGATTATCCAGGTTCAGCCGTACCAGCGGCGCAAAGCGCAGTCGCAGGCGCGCGCGGTACGTCTGCGGAAAGATCTGGCGCAGCACGCGGTACAGCAGCAGGCCGGATTCGAAATCCGAACCCGTGGCCGTGTATTCGATGGTCCGCGCTCGCTCGCGCAGGTTCAGGCGTGTCGAGCGCTCTTCCGCCGGACCGAGCAGCCGCGTAAGCCGCCGCCGCAGGTTGGCCGTCTTCGCCGCATACGGCTCGCTTCCCGCTCCCCCGCGCAGCAGGAACACGCCCGGCGCCGCCGGAATCGCTGCCAGGATCTCCGCGTCACGCTCCGGTAGGAATTCGACGACCTGTGCCAGCACAAGAGGATTTTCGCACTACGGAGACACGGAGACACGGAGGAAATCCAGTCATGTAGTCATCGGGTTATCTGGCCATCGGAAGGCGCCGCCACTCGACGAAGCGATGGAAGTAACTTCGTATTCTCCGTGCCTCCGTGTCTCCGTGGTGAGAGGGTTCCTATCGGAAGCTGGCGCTGCTTACCCGCTGCCGGAAGTCCTGTCCCTGTATCTCGATCTTGCGGCACATTTCTTGCAGCCGGGAGCGCATGCGCTCCCCGATGCGGTCGCCCAGGGTCTCTTCCCGTGCCGCCCGCACGGCGCCGGTGACGCTGGAGGGCGGCAGGTCGGGAAAATTGGTCGTGATGATGGTCGTCCGGCGGTCGTTATAGCGCGTGTTCAGGATCAAGCTGACTGTGTCCCACACCCACTCGGTCGGCTTTACCGCGCCCAGCTCGTCGAGCACCAGCACTTCCGCCTCGAACACGGGGCGCAGCAGTTCCATCTCCGTGGTCTGGACCGAGGGATTGTACGAGTTCTGGATCTGCTTCAGCAGGTCGCGGTAGTCCGTGAACAGGCAGTGCGCTCCCTTGGCGCGGATCAGTTCTTTCAGGATCCCGACCGCCAGGTGCGTCTTGCCCACGCCGATCGAGCCCACCAGCAGCAATCCCGTAGACTCGAGCGGATACTCTTCGACGAACCTTCCCGCAGCCAGCCGCGCCGAAGCCAGCGAGGGATGCGCTCCCGGAAAATCGGCATGGAAGTCGGAAAGCTCGCAATGCTCGTAGCGCGCAGGAATGCGCGCCTGCTCCAGTAGCTTCTCGGCCCGCTCCGCAAGGCGGCAGTCGCAGCGCGCCCGCCGCCCGCCCTCGACCTCCTTCCACCCCGAGCCCCGGCACAGCGGGCAGAGTTTCTCTTCGACCACAGCCATGCTCAGCACTCTACGTCCGCGTTCCATCGGACGCAACCGCGATGCTGCCGGAGTTGTTCCCCCGGCTGTGCGCTTCTCGCCTTTGCTGTGGAAATCCGAGGAAATCTCCTCCTCGACTTGGTACCCGACTTGGTGCCCCACGTTCGCGCCGCGCTGTTTCGGCGCTAACGTGGGTAGGAGACTTGCGGGTGCCCCACCCTTTTCGCTCGCGCTTTTTCGAGCGAAAGGGTGGGAAAACTTGATGTTAGTGCCGTGGTGCCCCACGTTCGCGCCGCGCTGTTTCGGCGGCGCTAACGTGGGGATATAGCCTTCCGTTTGCCGCTTCCGCCGGTCGTCCGGTAGAATAAACGCTTTGCAGCGAGGAGTTTCTTCCTAACATGAAAGCCGGTATCCATCCTGCCTACAACGAAGTGCGGGTGCACTGCGCCTGCGGCAACACCTTCACCACCCGCTCCACCCACAAGGGCAACATCAACGTGGAGATCTGCTCCAACTGCCACCCCTTCTTCACCGGCAAGCAGAAGCTTATCGATACCGCCGGCCGCGTCGAGCGTTTCCGCCGGAAGTACGCCAAAGGCAGCGAAAAGAAGAACTAGACTGCGCCTCGGGTTGCCCCTTGGAGGGGCACGGCTTTCCGGCCGTAAGCGGTCTCTCCCAAGAGGGCTTTAACCCTGAGGCAGGTCCTCGTGGCCCTCGGCCATAGCGAGGCATTCCTCGGGCCTAATTCGCGTCCGTCCGCGCGCGTGTGCTCCACCCTTGTCGCTCGCGAGCGACAGGGTGGGCGAAGATCACACCGCCTGTGTGCACCACTTGCACCGCGTGGCCCCCGCCGCAATGGTCTCGGTGCATGCCGGGCAATTCTTGGTCGCCGGCGCCGGCTCCGGCTTGAACATCGCTTTGGCGATGAGGAACACCACCGCCGCGATAATCACAAAATCCACGATCGCGCCCGCGAAATCGCCCACCAGGAACTTGCCCGACCCCACCTCCCACGTGATCTGCCGCCATTCGCCTGAGGGCGTCACCATGCCGACCAAGGGCATGATCAGGTCGTTGACCAGCGCCGTCACTACCTTGCCCACCGCCGCCCCCAGGATGAACCCGGTCGCCAGCGCCATTACGTTCTCCTTCACAAGAAACGCTCGAAACTCACCCACCATGGCTCCCTCCAGCCCTGCAGAAATCAATGCCGCGCGCATTCTCCCATAGCAGCGCGTGCCTGTAGAATAAGGCTCGTGCAGAAGTTCTGGGACGGCCCGCCTCCTTCGCTCGCGGCCGCGCCTGCAGCGGCGACCGTGCCCGGATGTGTGCGAATCGACGGGGTCGAGATTGCGCCCGCCACGTTCCTGGCTCCCATGGCCGGCGTCACCGACACCGTCTTTCGCCGCTTCATCCGCAACCTGGGCGGCTGCGGCCTCATCATGACCGAGTTCACCTCCGCCGACGGCGTCTTGCGCGCCAGGGACAAGAAGGCCCGCCGCTACCTGCACTTCTACTCGGACGAGCATCCCATCTCGGCGCAGCTCTTCGGCAGCGACCCCCAGGTCATGGCGGATGCTGCCCGCCTGGTCGAAGACCTGGGCTTCGACTTGGTGGACCTGAACCTCGGCTGTCCGGCCAAGAAAGTCGTCAAGTGCAACGGCGGTTCGGGACTGCTGCGTGACCTGCCGCGCATCCGCCAGATTTTCGAGCGTGTGCGCGCCGCCGTCCGCATCCCTTTCACGGTGAAGTTCCGCGCCGGCTGGAACGACCAGGAGATCGTCTGCGTCCAACTCGCCCGCATGGCCGAGGACTGCGGCCTGAGCGCCGTGGCGCTGCACGCCCGCACCCGCGAGCAGGGCTACACCGGCAACGCCCGTTGGGAGTGGATTGCGTCGGTCAAGCAGGCGGTCTCGATCCCGGTGATCGGGAACGGCGACATCCGCACGCCCGAGGACGCCTCCGCCATGGTCGCCCGCACCGGCTGCGACGGCGTGATGATCGGCCGCATGGCGGCCTCGAACCCCTGGATCTTCCGCCAGATCGCGCAGTACACCGCCACCGGCGCCTACGACCATCCCACCGACGCCGACCGCTACCAGATGATCCGCACCTACTTCCGCATGCTGATCGACGAGCAGATGCCCGGCGCCGAAGGCAAGATGAAGCAGTTCGTCTCCTGGTTCACCCACGGCGTCGCCGGCGGCGCCGCCCTGCGCAAAGCCGTCTATGAGTCGCGTACTGAGCAGCAGATCCTGGAGCGGGTGGAAGCGTTCTTCGAAAGCCTGTTGGCCCAACCGACGCCCGCCGCCTGATGTTCAGCCCTGACGGTGCCTTGCCGGTGCCCCATGTCTGCGCCATGCCTTCCGGCGGAGACGTGGGATTACGGTCGTGTAGGACGCGGGGCCACGTCCGCCAGCGAAGCTCGACGGTGCCCCACGTTCGCGCCGTGCTCTTCGGCGCTAACGTGGGTTCTACCCCTCCCTTGCGCGTGAAGAATCAAGAGGCTGTCTGGCTCTGTTGATCCTGTCTTGAAAGGGCGCGGCTTCAGCCCCGCTGTAAGCGGCCCCCAAATGAATTGTCATCCCGAGGGGCCGCGAGGGAGCAACGCGGACCGAGCGGGCAGGGCCTGTCGCTCCCGTTTTTCCTTCGATTTCTTCTTGACAAGTTCTACATGATTGATATAGTATTTAATTGTAACTTACCATTTTGATAAGTTACCTGTTTTGAATATTTTGGCTCTAAGCTCTTTGACATCAATATTTTCCCGGGGCTGAATCGCCTAACCCCCTTTACCCCCAATATTTTCCAGCGAAATAGGGGGAGGGGATACCCCACCTCCGGCGCAGGCTAGGTCGTCACTGGCCGGGCCACGATGCCGCCGGCATCGTCGGCTTCCAGGTAGGCCCAGGGCGTCGTCGGATCGTGGGTGAAGACCATCAGCCAGCGCTGCGGGATGGCCTCGGCGTACACGCGATGGCGATTCGCGATGGTCTCCAGCGGGTAAAGGTCGTAGCCCAGCGTCCAGGTCGGCTTGAGATGATGGGTAGTGGGGATCAAGTCGGAGATGTAGCATGCCCGCCGCCCGCCGCTCTCCACCATCACGGCCTGCATGTGACGGGTGTGGCCCGGCAGCACACGCACCGTGACGCCGGGCACGATCTCGCGGTCGCCGCGCAACAGGCGCATCTGGCCGCTCGCCACCAGCGGATCGTAGTTGGCGCTGATGTAGCTCACGCGGTCGCGCTCGTGCTGCTCATGCGCGCGCTCCAGTTCGCCCTGCTGCACGTAGTAGGTGGCTCGCGGGAACGTGGCCACGGGCTTGCCGTTCCGCAGCACCGTGTTCCAGCCGCAGTGATCGAAGTGCAGGTGGGTGTTGATCACGATATCGATGTCGTCAGCGGCGACACCCGCGGCGGCCAGGCTCTCCAGCAGCATCGGCTGGTGCTGGTAGATCCGCTGCAGCTTCTCGCTGAGCTTGTTCCCGGCGCCGGTCTCGATGAGCACGGTGTGCTCGCCGGTGCGCACCAGCAGCGAGTTCAGGGCAGGACGGATGCGGTTCTGCGCGTCGGCCGGCCACTTGCGCTCCCACAGGACCTTCGGGACCACGCCGAAGAAGGCTCCGCCATCGGAGTAGTACGAGCCGTCGGAGAGCACGCTGAGCTCGAAATCCCCCAGCGCGAGCCGGGGCGGCAAGGCGGTCTTGGCTTCAGGACGGGACACGAATCGTTCTGCACCGCAGGCGACGCGGTGGAGCGCGCCGGGCATCCGAATTCAGTGTACACCGCGCCAGCAGCGGGAACGGGCCGCCGGGAGGCCGAAGCGCGGTGGTACAATGGCGCGGTATTTTCCCGCCGAGTGGTTATGCATCCGGACCTCTCCAACCTGATCGCGCTGCAGGAAGCGGATCGGGAGATCGCCCGCCTCACGGCCGAGATCCAGGCCCTGCCGCGGCGCGTGGCCGCCATCGAAGAGAAGCTGGCCCACACCCGGAGCCAACTGGAGAAAGCCAAGGCGGCTCTGGCCGCCAATCAGAAGGATCGTAAGCACCACGAAGCCGAGATCCAGGATCAGCGGGCGAAGATTTCCAAGTACCGCGAGCAGTCCCTGGCGGTGAAGACCAACGAGCAGTACAAGGCGTTGCTGCACGAGATCGAGTACGCGGAGAGCCAGATCCGCGCCGCCGAGGACAAGATCCTCGAAGACATGGTTGCAGCCGACGCCCACGAGGCAGCGATCAAGGCGGCCGAGGCGGAGCTGCAGGAAGAAACGGCGGAGATCGAGAAGGAAAAAGCGGAGGCGCGGGCCCGCACTGCCGAAGACGAGGCCCTGCTCGGGGAGTGGACCGCCAAGCGCGACGCGCTGCGCGCCCGGATCACGCCCGACGTGGTCGAACGCTACGACCGGGTGTTGAAGCTGCGCAAGACGAACGCCGTCACCGAAGCCCGCGACCACCAGTGCGGCGAGTGCCACGTGCTGCTGCGTCCGCAGACGTACAACGAAGTGCGCCGCAACGATTCCATCGTCACCTGCGACTCCTGCGGCCGCATCCTGTACTACGACCCGTCGCATGAGCCGCATCCGGAGCCCAGCCGTTCGCGCAAGCGGGCGGCAGCGGTTCTGGAACCGGAAGAGGAGGAACCAGAACCCGGAGAGCCGGTTGCCGAAAGCGGTACGCCGGCTTGAAGGGTGTCGAGGCAGCGACGCGGCCGGGACCTTCGTCGATGCCGAAAGGAGTACCGCCATGGTTCGCCGAGTCCACACTCTGTGCGCCCTTTTCCTGCTGTCGCCTCTTTTCGCTTGGGGCCAGCGCACGCCTTCCGTCGAGGGAACGACTTTCGCCCGGGTCATGGTGCGCGTCACCTACAGCGATGACCGGCCGGCGAAAATGCAGTTGCGCGTACAACTGCTGACGGGAAGCGAACAGTACACCACCGAAGCGTTCACGGACGATCAGGGGCAGGTGGAGTTCTCCGGGGTGCAACCGGGTACGTACCGGATACGAGTCAGCGGGATGGGCATCCAGGAGACGACAACCGGCGCCTTCACCATCTCGCGTAGCCAGAACTCGCACACGGAATTTGTGCGCGTGGAGCGCGCCAAGAACGCGGACGGCAGCCTGGCCGTGCCGGAGGAGGCCATGGTCTCCGCCGCGGACCTGAACGTGCCGGGCAAGGCCCGCAAGGAATACGAAAAAGGCGGCAAGGCGATGGAGGAAGGGAAGTGGGGGGAAGCGCGAGCGCGCTTCGAGAAGGCCATCAGCCTGTATCCGCAGTACGCAGCCGCGCACAACGATCTGGGCGTGGTGTACATGAATACCGGCGAGCGGGAACGGGGGCGGGCCATGTTCGAGAAGGCAATCGCGATCAACGGTCGCTACGCCCGCGCGCATCGCAACCTCGGCCTCCTGCTGTTCCAGGAAAAAAGGTACGCGGAGGCCGGGACAAGCTTCGACAAAGCACTGGCCACCGAACCGCTGGATGCGCAGACGCTCACCATGCTGGCGCAGGTTCAATTGCTGCTGCACAAGCCGGAGGCAGCCGCGGCCACAGCCACCAAAGTCCATGCCGTCCCTCATGAGCAGTTCGCCGCCTGCCACCTGATCGCGGCGCGCGCCTATGAGGCGATGAACAAGGAAACCGACGCCATGGCCGAGTACACGATCTTCCTGCGGGAATCGCCCAACAATCCCAACGCGCCCCGGGTACAGGCTGCCCTGGACGCCCTGAAGGCCCGGACGCGCTGAAGCGCGGCGTATCCAGGCCGTCGGTAGTGGTGAGCGCGCGCGGCGCAGCCCGGCTGGCGGGCGGCCATCTCTGGGTCTACCGGTCGGACGTCGTCTCGGCGCAGGCGGCCGCGGGCGATCTGGTCACGGTACACGACCGGCGCGGGCGCGTGCTCGGCAGTGCCTTTTACAGCAGCGCCTCAGAAATCGCGCTGCGCCTGCTTTCCAGCCGTGCCGTCGCGGAGAGCGAGCTAGCCGGCCTGCTGCGGCAGCGCCTCGAGCAGGCCATCGATTACCGGCGCCGGGTGGTGCGCGACAGCAATGCCTTCCGGCTGGTGTTCAGCGAGGCGGACTCGCTGCCCGGCCTGATCGTCGACCGGTACAACGACGTGCTCTCCCTGCAGATCCTGACCCAGTCCATGGACCGGGCACCGGTGCGCCAAGCGGTGGTCGACACGCTGGTCGAGCGGATGGCGCCCGCCGGAATCGTGGAACGGGCAGAAGCACGCATCCGCCAGTTGGAGAAGCTGCCGCCCGTGACCGATCGCTTGCTGGCGGGCGGGAAGACAGCGACAGTCGTGAGCATGAACGGCGTGCGCTTGCACTATGACGCACTCGCCGGCCAGAAGACGGGAGCGTTTTTGGACCAGCGCGAAAACTACGCCGCGGCGGCAGCCTGGGCGCATGGCGATGCGCTGGACATGTTCTGCTATCAGGGCGGGTTCGCGCTCCATCTGGCGGGGGTGTGCCGCAGCGTGACGGGCGTGGACAGTTCGCGCCCGGCACTGGAGGCGGCGGAACGCAACGCCGCACTCAATCAAGCGGAAGGCCGGCCGGAGATCGAGTGGATCGAGGGCAACGCCTTCGACCTGCTCAAGGACTATGCGGCCGCAGGGCGCCAGTTCGATACCATCGTGCTCGATCCTCCGGCCTTCGCGCGCTCCCGCCGCAGCCTGCCCACTGCGCTGCGCGGATACAAGGAGATCAACCTGCGGGCCATGAAGATGCTGCGTCCGGGCGGGGTGCTGGTCACCTGCTCCTGCAGCTACCACGTCAGCGAGACCGAATTCATGGAGACGCTCCGCGCCGCCGCAGCCGACGCTCATCGCACGCTGCGCGTCCTGGAACGCAGGGGCCAGGCGAAGGACCACCCGGTGATGCTTTCCGTTCCAGAAACGGCCTACCTTAAGTGCATCATACTTTCAGTAACTTACTGAAAAATAAGGACAAATTTGTACTTGACAATCATACACTAAGATTTTATTATTTGTGTCGACTAATACAGAGGCCGAAGCAGGCCTCCTGACATCAGAGCAGTTCGAGACTTTCGGATGGAGGTTGAAAGGGAAAATGACACTACTGACCCGTTGGGATCCATTTCGTGAGCTCACCACCCTGCAGGACCGGTTGAACCGGCTCTTCCAGGAGACGCCATTCCCCAGCAACGAAGCCCTGATGACCACCGGCTTTGTGCCCGCGGTGGATGTGTACGAGGATGAGCACGCCATCACGCTGAAGATGGAAGTCCCGGGCATCGAGATGAAGGACCTGGACGTGAACCTGGAGAACAACACGCTGACGGTGAAGGGCGAGCGGAAGTTCGAAAAGGAAGAGAAGGAGGAGAACTTCCATCGCATCGAGCGGCGTTATGGGGCGTTCACGCGCAGCTTCACCGTGCCCAACACCATCGAGCCGGACCAGGTGACCGCCGAGTGCGAGAACGGCGTGCTGAGGATCCGGCTGCCCAAGAAGGCCGAAGCCAAACCCAAGCAGATCAAGGTGCAGGTCGGCCAGAAGACACTCGAGGCCAAGGGCAAAGCTGCCTGAAGCCCGGAATGCATGGCAACACAGGCGGGAGGCCGGGCGGTTTCCGGTCTTCCGCCTTTTCGTTGGAGCGGGAAGCGCCGATGGACGCCGCAAGGCAAGACCGAAGGGGCCTCGACTCGGGCTTCCGGCGCACGACCAGGGGCACGGCGATGCGCGCGGCGCGGCTGTGGCGTAAGCGCGCGGGAGCCTTCCCCCGCCCGGGATGACAACCGGAAGATGAACAGGAAGAAGGTAATGCGAACATGAGCATTCGTTGGGAGAAGCTGACCATCAAGGCGCAGGAAGCGGTGCGCGCGGCCAACGACCTGGCGGCGCAACTGGGCAATCCGGAGATTCTGCCCGTCCATCTTCTGGCGGCGTTGGTGGAAGACCGCGAAGGCATCGTGGTGCCAGTGCTGGAGAAGATCGGTGTGAACGCGCAGACCGTGGCCATGGAGGCGCGGCGCCAGGTCGACGGCCTGCCCAAGCTCTCCGGGTCGGGCGCACGGCAGCCCAGCCTTTCGGATGCGCTGGCGCAGGCCATCGAGCGCGCTTTCAAGGAAGCGCAGCAGTTCAAGGACGAATACGTCTCGACCGAACACCTGCTGCTCAGCCTGGCAGAGGCCCAAGGTGACGCGGCGCAGGTCATCCTGGCGAGGCAGGGTGCGACGCGCGACGCCATCCTGAAGGCGCTGGCTACCGTGCGGGGCTCGCAGACGGTGACCGATCCCAACCCGGAAGCCAAGTACCAGGCGCTGGAGCGCTACGCTCGTGACTTAACGGAGCTGGCGCGCCGCGGCAAGCTCGACCCGGTGATCGGGCGGGATGACGAGATCCGGCGCGTGGTGCAGGTGCTTTCCCGCCGCACCAAGAACAACCCGGTGCTGATCGGCGAGCCGGGCGTGGGCAAGACGGCCATCGTCGAGGGGCTGGCGCAACGCATCGTCTCCGGCGACGTGCCGGAGGCGCTGAAGTCGAAGCGCGTCGTAGCGCTCGACCTGGGCGCCATGGTGGCAGGCGCCAAGTATCGGGGCGAGTTCGAAGACCGCTTGAAGGCGGTGCTCAAAGAGATCGAGGAATCCGAGGGGCAGATCATTCTGTTCATCGACGAGCTGCACACGCTGGTGGGAGCGGGTGCGGCGGAAGGGGCGATCGACGCCTCGAACATGCTGAAGCCGGCGCTGGCGCGCGGCGAACTGCGCGCCATCGGCGCCACCACGCTGAACGAGTACCGCAAACACATTGAGAAGGATGCGGCGCTCGAACGCCGCTTCCAGATCGTATTCGTGGGCGAGCCCAATGTGGCCGACACCATCGCCATTCTGCGCGGCCTGAAGGAGCGCTACGAGGTGCACCACGGGGTGCGCATCAAGGACTCGGCCATCGTGGCCGCGGCCACGCTCTCGCATCGTTACATCTCCGACCGCTTTCTGCCCGACAAAGCCATCGACCTGATCGATGAGGCCGCCGCCTCGCTGCGCATCGAGATCGACTCCATGCCGGTGGAGATCGACGAACTGGAGCGGCGGGCCACGCAACTGGAGATCGAGCGCCAGGCGTTGAAGAAGGAGAACGATCCCAACTCGCGCGAGCGTCTGGCCGCAGTCGAGAAAGAACTGGCCAACGTCCGCGAACAGGCGGATGCGCTCAAAGTGCGCTGGAAGCAGGAGAAGCAGCAGATCGGGCGCATCCGCGAGTTGAAGGAGCGGATCGAGAAGCTGAAGCTGGAAGAGCAGCAGGCGGAGCGCAAGGGCGACCTGGAGCGCGTGGCCGCGATCCGCTACGGCGAGCTGCGGCAGGCGGAGAAGGAGCTGGCGCGGCTGAGCGAGGAGGAATCGAAGGCGGGCTCGCGCATGCTGAAGGAAGAAGTGGATGAAGAGGACGTGGCGCGCATCGTCTCCAAGTGGACCGGCATCCCGGTCTCGAAGATGCTGGAGGGCGAGGTGCACAAGCTCATCCGGATGGAGGAGCGGCTGCGCCAGCGCGTGGTGGGGCAGGAGGCGGCGCTGGAGAGGGTGGCGAACGCCATCCGGCGGTCGCGGGCGGGATTGAGCGACCCGCGGCGGCCCATCGGCTCGTTCATTTTCCTGGGGCCGACCGGCGTGGGCAAGACGGAGCTGGCGCGCGCGCTGGCCGAGTTCCTGTTCGATGACGAGCACGCCATGGTGCGGCTCGACATGTCCGAGTACATGGAGAAGCATGCCGTGGCGCGTTTGATCGGCGCGCCGCCGGGCTACGTGGGCTACGAGGAAGGCGGGCAACTGACCGAGCAGGTGCGCCGGCGCCCGTATGCGGTGGTGCTGTTCGACGAGATCGAGAAGGCCCACCCGGATGTGTTCAACATCCTGCTGCAAATCATGGATGACGGCCGCCTGACCGACGGCAAGGGCCGCACGGTGGACTTCAAGAACGCGGTGCTGATCATGACCTCGAACATCGGCTCGGCGTATCTGCAGGCTTCGGCGCTGCAGACGCCCGAGGACTTCGAAGAGGCGCGCCGGCAGGTGATGAACGCCATGCAGGCGCACTTCAAACCGGAGTTCCTGAACCGCGTGGACGACATCATCCTGTTCAACCCGCTGGGCAAGGAACAGCTGACGAAGATCATCGACCTGCGCCTGGAAGACCTGCGGCGACTGCTGGCGGACCGCAAAATCTCACTGGAGCTCACCGATGCGGCGCGCGACCTGCTGTTCGCCGAAGGCTACGACGCCAACTACGGGGCACGGCCGCTGAAGCGCGCCATCCAGCGGCTCATCCAGGATCCGCTGGCGCTCAAGATCCTCGATGGGGAAGTGCTGCACGGCGACCACGTGGTGGTGGACGCCGACACGAAGTCGCGGAAGATGGCGTTCGAGGTGGAGCGGGCACGGGTGCCGAAGACGGCGTAACCCCCCCCTTACCCCACGTCTGCGCCGAAAAACGTGGCGCAGACATGGGGCACCGTCATAGCTTTTGCCATTCCGAGACATCGCTGAGGAATAACAAGCGCAACTGCGTAGAGACGTTGCTTGCAACGTCTCCGAGACGCAGCAAGCTGCGTCTCTACGAAGGAGGAGACGTGCGCGCGCGGGCGGGCGGGACTTCCGCGTGGCAGCCGGCGAGGACGCCGGCGCTACGCCAAGTCGAACAGCAGGATTTCAGCGTCCTGCTCGGCGCGGATGGTGAGCTTCTCTTCTTCGCTGACCGCGGCGCCATCGCCCTGATTGAGTCCTGTGCCGTTGAGCGCCACCGCTCCGCGAGCGACCTGCAGCCAGGCGTGGCGGCCGGGGGTGAGGGTGTGCTCGACCTGCTGGCCGGGCGCAAGCGTGGAGGCGTAGAGGGTCACGTCCTGGTGGATGGTGACCGCCCCTTCGCGGCCATCCCGCGCAGCAATCGGCCGCAAACGTCCGCGCTTTTCTTCCAACGGGAATTCTTTCTGCTCATAGCCGGGCTCGAGGCCGCGGCGCTCCGGGCGGATCCATATCTGCAGCAGGTGCACGGGCTCGGTCTTCGAGGCGTTGAACTCGCTGTGCAGGATGCCGGAGCCGGCGCTCATGCGCTGGCCGTCGCCGGGGCGGATGATGCTGCCGTTACCCAGGCTGTCCTTGTGCTGGAGCGCCCCCTCGAGCACGTAGGTGACGATCTCCATGTCGCGGTGCGGATGCATGGGAAAGCCGGCGCCGGGGGCGACAAAGTCCTCGTTGATGACGCGCAGCGCGCGGAAACCCATGTGCTCGGGTTCGTGATAGGTGTCGAAGGAAAAGGTATGCCAGGTGTCGAGCCAGCCGTGGTTGGCGTGGCCGCGCTCGGCGGCAGGACGAAGCTCAATCATGAGTGCCTCCCTGGTGTTCGATGCCGCAGGCAAACCAAACGACTCAGGGGAGGGGGCCGCGGTTAGTCTTTCTTCTTGTGGCGGTGCTTCTTGTGCTCGGGCTTCTCGGCCTTGGGCTTGGCCTCGGCTTTTTCTTCGGTCGCCGATTCTGCCGGCTTTTCGCCCGCGCCTTCGGCAGCTTTGGCTGCGCCCTTGCGCGCGTAATCGGTGACGTACCAGCCGCTGCCCTTGAACTGGACTGCGGGCGCCGAAAGCAACTGCTCGAGCGCGCCGCCACATTCCGGGCATTTCTTCAGAACGGGGTCGGAGAACTTCTGTATCCGCTCGAAGCGGTGCTGGCACTTTCTGCACTGATATTCGTACAAAGGCATAGGCCCAGGTCCTTCGCTCAGGATTTCGCCCTTCGACTTCGCTCAGGGCAGGCTCTGCGGACTCCCGCTCGTCCGCCTAGGCGGACTCGCTCACGCCCGCAAAACGGCCTAACACAAGTTCCCTCACAGCGGTTTGCCGCTCGATTCTATCAATTCACGCACGGATGATAGACTGCGCGCCATGACGCAGGCGCGCGGGACGCTGTACGTCGTGGCCACGCCCATCGGGAATCTGGAGGACATCACCCTGCGCGCGCTGCGCGTCCTGAAAGAAGCCGACCTGATCGCCTGCGAGGATACCCGACAGACGCGCAAGCTGCTCGACCACTACGGTATCGCAAAGCGCACCCTCAGCTACCACGAGCACAACGAGGTGGAGCGCGCGCGCGAACTGGTAGCGGAGCTGGAGCGCGGCGTAGCCGTGGCCCTGGTCTCGGATGCGGGCACGCCGGGGATCTCCGATCCGGGGTACCGGCTGGTGGCGCTGGCGGTCGCACACGGCATCGCCGTAGTCCCGGTGCCGGGAGCTTCGGCGTTCGTCGCGGCCCTGGCGGCCGCAGGCCTGCCGACCGACTCTTTTCGCTTCGGCGGATTTCTGCCGGCGAAGCGAGGGGTCCGGCGCGATGCGCTGGCGGCTATCCGCGCCTCCGCGAGCACGGAAATCTTCTACGAAGCGCCACACCGCTTGCTGGAAACGCTGGAGGACGTGGTGGAGGTGCTGGGGGGCAATCGCCCCGTGGTGGTGGCGCGCGAGGTAACCAAGCTGCACGAGGAGTTCCTGCGCGGGCGGGCGGCCGATGTGCTCGCAGAACTGCGAGCGCGGTCCGTCAAGGGCGAGTGCACGCTGCTGATCGGCAAGGCCGAGGCGGGTGCAACCGCGGAAAAGAAGGCGCCAGAAATCGCGGCCCGGCTTCGCCAGGTGATGCGCGAACGTGAGCTGGACGAGAAAGCAGCGCTGAAGATTGTAGCCAGGGAACTCGGCCTCTCGCGGAGCGAAGCGTACCGCCGCCTGCAACGGGCGCGGCGCTAGGCTCAGCAGCTCGCTGGCCGGCATTCTCAGATCCACCGCTTCCTGCGCAGGTAGATCAGCACCAGCAGGATGGAGAGGGCCATGACGCCGCTGGCGTACCACGCGCCGTAGGGATGGTCTGCCCAGGGCAGGTGCAGGTTCATGCCGAAGAAACCGGTGATGATCACCAGGGGCAGCGCGATCGTGCCGTAGAGGGTCATCACCTTCATGGCTTCGTTGGTGCGGTTGGCGATGGCGGAGAGATAGATGTCGAGCGAGCCGGTGAGCAGGTCGCGCTGGCTCTCGATGACGTCGAGCGTACGGACCAGGTGGTCGTAGACGTCGCGGAAGTAGGCGTCGAGGTCGTCACCCACCAGGCCGTGTTCGCGGCGGATGATGGCGTTGGCCACCTCGCGCATGCCTCCGACCACGCGGCGGAACTCCACCAGCCTGCGCTTCAGCGTGAAGATGCGGCGCAGGACGGGGGGCTCGGGGCGGTGCAGGACCTCGGACTCGATGGTCTCGGTGGCATCGGCCACTTCGTCAAGCAGGGGAAAATACTCGTCGACCACAGCGTCGGTGAGCAGATAGAAGAGCAAGTCCAGGCGCTTGCCCCGATTGCGCTCCAGCGCCCGGCGGCGTACGCGGTCAATCAACGCGCATTCGCCGTCGTGCACGGTAATGAGGAAGTCTTTGGCGAGGAAAATATCGAAGTCGTCAAAGTTGACCCTGCGGCCGGGACGCAGGTGCTTGAGCACGGTGAAGATGTAGCTCTCGTACTCCTCGGTCTTGGCGCGCTGGCCGCGGTGGCGGCAGTCCTCGATCTGCAGCTCGTGCAGACCGAAGCGTGCGGCCAGTTCATCAAGCGCCGGCGAGTTGGGATCGTCGACGTCGAACCAGTTCAAGCCCTCGATCGGCTGCCATGCCTGGCTCATGGTGGTGGCGGGACGCGGCGCACGAACGCGCCGGCGTCCAGATGAGTGTCTCCAAGC
Source organism: Terriglobales bacterium (assembly GCA_035573675.1). Taxonomy (NCBI): domain Bacteria; kingdom Pseudomonadati; phylum Acidobacteriota; class Terriglobia; order Terriglobales; species Terriglobales bacterium. The sequence goes on along the minus strand of DATMAB010000027.1, from coordinate 374,926 downwards.
CCGTCGCTCGGGCCTAGTGTGAAGTTGGATACTTGGGGGAGCTAGGCGCGGCGCTTGCCCGCAGCCGCCGGCTCCGCCTGCCAGGGACGCTTGGGACGCTGCGGCTCGGGCTGGTCGCGGCCGACGACGCGGTCGTACACATAGCGGTCGCTCACCGTCCCCAGCGACTCGTTGTAGAGGCTGGTGGCGCCGGTGGCCTCCCGCAATTCCTCGGTGAAGGCATGCAGCGCCTGCAGGTGGTCGGCAGTGGCCGGAACTTCGGTGCGCGACGTCTTGAGGAACTTCTGGTAGCCCCGGTCCACCAGCTTTGAGATCTCGCCGCCCACCAGGTAGCCGGGCTTGGCGAAGATGCGCACGCCCTCGTGCTCGTCCTTTTCGAGGGCGGCGGAGCAGTTCAGCTTCTTGACGAAGACGCGGTGCGAGGTGCCCGGCGCTTCCAGCACGTCGAAGCCGTGTTCGCGCAGCCAGGCCAGCGCTTCTTCGTACGTCCGTGTTGCCAGTTGTTTACCCATTACTGATTTGGATGCTCCCTCTAGTGAAAGGTCACCGAACCAGCCATCGCCGTCCGGGGGAGTGAAGCTGGGAGACGGGCCATTCGGGCCGGGCGCGGTTCAATGTCCAGAATCGCACCCTGGAAGCGATACGATACATCTAAGTTATCGTGCGTTGCCCTAAAGAAACGCCCTGGACTATTGTAAAAGCCTCCCCGCAGTGCTCCGGGTGTGCTCTATCGGACTGAGTCCGAACCACTTAGCTGGGATTAACCAGATTGACACCAGGAATGAAAAAAGCGGCCCAAGCCGAGCGTTTCGCCATCCCCGCCGGACCTGAAGCCGTGGAAAGGCCGGGCCGGGGCGTGCTGGAGGGCGTGGGCAATACGCCCCTGATCCGGCTGGAGCGCGTGACCGCCGACCTGCCCGGCATCATCCTCCTGGGTAAGGCGGAATGGCTGAACCCAGGCGGCTCGGTCAAAGACCGGGCGGCGCTGAGCATCGTGAATGATGCGTTTCGCACCGGAGAGTTGGGTCCGGGCAAGACGCTGCTGGATTCCACCAGCGGCAACACCGGCATCGCCTACGCGATGATCGGCGCGGCGCGCGGCTTCCCGGTGACCCTGTGCATGCCGGAGAACGTTTCGGTGGAGCGCAAGCGCATTCTGCGCGCCTACGGGGCCGAGATCGTGTTTACCGACCCGGGCGAAGGCTCCGATGGCGCCATCCGCAAGGCGCAGGAGATGCACGCGGCGGCGCCCGAGCGTTACTTCTATGCCGACCAGTACTCGAACGACGCCAACTGGCGCGCCCACTATTGCGGCACCGCAAATGAGATCTGGCAGCAGACGGGCGGCCGCGTCACGCACTTTGTTGCCATGCTGGGAACCAGCGGAACGTTCGTGGGCACGGCGCGCCGCCTGAAAGAGCTGAACCCGAAGATCGAGTGCATCTCGCTGCAGCCGGACTCGGCCTTCCATGGCATCGAGGGCGCCAAGCACATGGCCACGGCCATTGTGCCGAAGATCTATGATCCGAGCCTCGCCGACCGCGACCTTGGCATCTCCACCGAGGACGCGTACGCGATGGTCAAGCGGCTGGCACGGGAAGAGGGCCTGCTGGTCGGTGTCTCGTCCGGCGCCGCCGTGGTCGGCTGCCGGCAGGTGGCGCGTGAGCTGGTGGCTCATAAGCAGGAAGCGATGATAGTCACAGTGTTCCCGGATTCGGGCGACAAATACTTGAGCGAAAGGTTCTGGGAGGAATGAGCGGATTGGGTAATTGAGTAATTTGGTAATTGGACCCTTCACCACAACAGCCCGATCATCAAATTTCTTCAATTACCAGATTACCCAATTAACAAATTCTAAATTCACAATGCTTCGACTCTCCCAATCCGCCTTTGACGGTCTTCGCCTTCACGGCGAACAGACCTATCCCCACGAGTGCTGCGGAGTGCTGGTGGGGCGGGTGGAGGGTGACGTGCGGCAGGTCGAGGCCGTTGTCCGCTGCGGCAACACGCGCCTTGATTCTCCGCAGAACCGGTACCACATCGACCCACGTGAACTGGTGCGGGTGCAGCGGCAGGCGCGGGAGCAGGGCCTGGATATCATCGGCTTCTACCATTCGCATCCCGATCATCCGCCACAGTGGTCCCAGACCGATCTGGCCGAGGCGCACTGGTACGGCTGCTCTTACGTCATCACCAGCGTCGAGAAAGGAGGGGCCGGCGCCACGAACAGTTTCCTCCTGGCGGGCACGGGCGAAGAGGACAAACGCTTCGAGCCGGAGCCGGTGGAGGTAGTGCCGGGTGAATCGAAAGTGCCGGTGGCGGCATCTGAAACCGGAGAGAGGCGATGAAGGTCCATATTCCAACTCCGCTGCGGCAGTATGCCGGGAAGCAGGACGTGGTGGAGGTGCCGGGGCGCACCGTGGGCGAGGCGCTCGCCAACCTCACCGCGCAGCACGCCGAGCTGCGCAAGCAGCTTTTCACCGAGGACGGCCGCCTGCGCGCCTTTGTGAACGTCTACTTGAACGACGAGGACATCCGCTATCTGGAGAAGGAGAATACGCCCGTGCGCGAAGAGGATTCACTCTCCATCGTCCCCTCGATCGCGGGTGGAGCGGTAGAATACGGATTGATGATTTGATTCATTTGTTCACTGACGATTCGACGCATTTCCGGAACCGCTCCCGCAATGATTTAATGATTCAATTCTCATGGCGACCGTGACTCTCAAACCCGCCGGCGAAGCGCTCTCCAACGAGGAGATCCTGCGCTACTCGCGCCATCTCATCATGCCCGAAGTGGGCATGGAAGGGCAGCAGAAGCTGAAGGCGGCGAAGGTTCTGTGCATCGGCGCGGGCGGCCTGGGATCGCCGCTGGCCATGTACCTGGCGGCGGCGGGCGTGGGCACGCTGGGCATCGTGGACTTCGACGTGGTGGACTTTACCAATCTGCAGCGCCAGATCATCCATGGCACCGAGGACGTAGGCCGCAAGAAGCTGGAATCGGCGGAAGAAACGCTGAAGAGCATCAATCCTTTCGTGGAGATCCGCAAGTTCGAAACCAGGCTCACCAGCCAGAACGCGCTCGAGATCTTCCGCGACTTCGACGTCATCGCCGACGGCACCGACAACTTCCCCACCCGTTACCTGGTGAACGACGCCTGCGTGCTCACCGGAAAGCCCAACGTCTACGGTTCCATCTTCCGCTTCGAAGGCCAGGCCAGCGTGTTCGCCACCAAGGACGGCCCCTGCTATCGCTGCCTGTATCCGGAGCCGCCGCCGCCCGGCCTGGTGCCGTCCTGCGCCGAAGGCGGCGTGCTGGGCATCCTGCCTGGGCTGATCGGCGTCATTCAGGCAACGGAGACCATCAAGCTCATCCTGGGGAAGGGCGAGCCGCTCATCGGACGCCTGCTCCTGGTGGACGCCATGGGCATGAACTTCCGCCAGCTCAAGCTGCGCAAGAACCCGGAGTGCCCTGCCTGCGGCCCCAACCCGACGGTGAAGGAGCTAATCGACTACCAGGAGTTCTGCGGCATCCGCGGAGAGGAAGAAGCGCCACTCACCACCAACGTCCCCCAGATCACGGTGGAAGAGCTCAAGCGGCGGCTCGACGCGGGTGACGACATCTTCATCCTCGACGTGCGCGAGCCGCACGAATACCAGATCTGCAACCTCAAGGGCTATCTGCTCCCGCTGGGCGACCTGCCCAAGCGCGTGCACGAACTGGACTCCAGCCGCGAGATCGTGGCCCACTGCCGCTCAGGCGTGCGCTCCGCCAAAGCGGTCGACTTCCTGCGCACCGCCGGCTTCCGCAAGGTGAAGAACCTGGCCGGCGGCATCCTCGCCTGGGCCGACAAGATCGATCCCGGCATGCCCAAGTACTGAAGCTTACGGTGGAGCCGATAGACCCAGCTCTGCCGCTCGGCGACTCGCACGCGACCGGCTTTGGTGGCTCGGCACACAGCGGAAAAATCGCCTCTTTGCCAAACCTCTGTTCTGTGCCGCCTGTTCCGCTTTCGGAAATCCCGGGCGCAGCACGCTTGACATCCCGCCCGCGCTCCTATAATGGGCCTTTCGGAGGGTCCGTATGCGTCCCATCAGGCCTTTCAGCGCCGTTGTGGTCCTTGCTTGTCTGGGCATCGGGTGCGCCGCCTTTGCGCAGGAGGTCACGCCGCGTCCCGCCGCGCCCGCGCCACCCTCGACCCCGGCACCGCAAACGCCGAACACGGATCCCACCTACCAGGCGCTGCGCAACATCGCCCTCAGTGGTGAAGTGGCGTCGGTCAGCAACCTGGTGCTGAAACGCGACGCCGGCACCTTCACCTTCAAGGTGGGAACCTTCCACTTCCTGGCGGCGGTGAACGGCAAGGTCACCGGCGCCGTGTTCCTGGGCGAGGGCAGCTTCTCACTCACCCCTCCGATCGAAATGGAGCGCAACAGCCTGGCCCTGCTGACCAAGGGGCAGCCGTTCAGCGAGGACTTCAGTCAGCTCGTCCTGCGTTTCACCGACGGAACCGACAGCGAGATCAAGAAGGCCGCCGGCGCCTCGCCGGGCGGGGGCGGAGGCGGGGCGGCTTCAGCACTGCAGGAGATCCAGGACGCACTGCGCGGCCGCCTGGCCTACAACCTCCACGGGCGCATCCTGCAGGACGTCCTCAGCCCCGAGCCCGGCAAGTTGTTCGTGGCCTTCATCCGCGGCAAGAAGTACAGCGGCAAGATGATTTACTTCATCGATCCGTTCGGTGTGCCGGACATGGGGAGCCCGGAAACCGGCCCCCCGATATTCGGCACCGCACCCGAGGAAGTTGCCCTCATCACCTGGGACGACGACAACTGGGGCGTCTGGGCGGCCTTCCACTTCTCCCCCGAATACGCCGCCGGCAAGGCCAGCGGCAAACAGAAGAATGCGCCCTTTGACATCGAGTCCCAGAAGCTGGATGCCTTGCTGGAGAAAAGCGGACGGCTGCGCGGCGACGCGACCACAACCATCGTCTCGCAGGTGAACGGGCTTCGCGTCGTCCCCTTTGATTTGTTTCGCAAGCTGCGGGTGGAAAGCGTTACCGGGCAGGATGGTCAGCTCCTGGTGTTCATCCAGGAGGCCCACCACCAAGACCCCCAGTTTTTCGTCGTTCTGCCCAAGCCCTTGGCGGCGGGCGAACGCTTCACCCTTCGCACCATCTACGAGGGCAAAGATGCTGTGACCAATGAAGGAGGCGGAAACTACTTCCCTGTGGCCCGGCACAACTGGTACCCCAATAGCACGTTTGGCGATTACGCGACCTATGAACTGACTTTCCGCGTTCCCAAGGGGATGCAGACCGCAGGTACCGGGACCATGGTGCGCGAATACGTGGAGGGCAACCAGAGCATCTCCGAGTGGCGCAGTGAGGTTCCACAAGCTGTCGCAGGCTTTAACTTTGGATTGTTTAAGCGCAAGCAAGCCAAGCTCGACAAGGAGGCCTATTCCGTCGAGACCTATGCCAACCAGATCCAGCCCGATTGGGTGCGCTCCATCCAGAATATTGGCGCCCTTCCGGCGCAAGGAACGGACCGCATCGAGCAATACATTCCGCCCACGGGCACGATGAGCACGATTACCCTGATGGACAAAGCGCTGGCCGAGGGGCAGCTTTCCGTCCAGTTGTTCAACCACTACTTCGGCGCCGCTCCGTACAAGCATGTGGCCATCACCCAGCAGACGGCTTGCAGCTTCGGACAGGCGTGGCCGGCGCTGGTCTACCTTCCCTTGTGCTCCTTTCTTGACTCCACCACGCGGCACTCCCTTTTTGGAACCCTGCCTCCTGAGCTGGTCACGTATTTCAAGGTGGTCACCGCGCATGAGGTGGCTCATCAGTGGTGGGGCCACACCGTCGGCTGGGGAGGCTACCGCGACCAGTGGATGAGCGAGGGCTTCGCCCACATGTCCGCTTCACTCTTCCTGCAGCTCATTCAGAAGAATGATAAGGAGTTCATCCAGTTCTGGAATGACCTGCGCAAGCAGTTGACCGATCGTAATGCCGAGGGCTATCGCAGCATCGACGCGGCGCCCGTCACGCTGGGGATCCGCGCGATCAAGCGGAAGATGGGAACGAACGTCTATCGCGACCTGGTGTATCCCAAGGGCGCCTATATCCTGCATATGCTGCGCATGCTGATGTGGACACCGCAGAAGGGCGACCAGGCCTTCCAGGCCATGATGCAGGACTTTGTGCGCACCTACGCCAACCAGCCGGCCACCACCGAGGATTTCAAAGCCGTGGTGGAGAAGCACATGCCGCCGGAGATCGACATCACGCAGAATCGCCGCATGGACTGGTTCTTCAACCAGTACGTCTATGGCACCGCGCTGCCCCACTATCAGTTCTCGCACAGCCTGACTCAGGGTGCAGATGGAAATCCGGTGCTGAGCTTCAAGATCACCCAGTCCAATGTGGATGCGAATTTCCAGATGCTGGTGCCGGTGTACCTGGAGCTTTCCAGCGGACGGATAACACGCCTCGGCACCATGCCGATGATCGGCAACTCGACCCGCGACGCCCAGGTCCCCCTCGGCGGCATGAAAGACAAGCCCAAACGCGCTCTCCTTAACTATTACAACGACGTGCTCTGCACTCAGGAGAACGTGAAGTAGCCGCCACGCCGCCGCAGAAAAACCAGGGGAAGCCCGTGGGCTTCCCCTTTCCGTAACACCGGCGCACAGCGCTTATTCGGCGAGCAGCAGCACTTCCGACTTTCCCGCGAAGCGCAGTTCGGTGATTTGCTCGTGGGCGCTGCCGTTCCGCTTGGTCACCAGCGCGTCGTTCTGCGAGGCCTGGCCGCGGTCCACGAACTTCCCCTTCGCCGTGGCCACGACCTTCTTGCCCTGCAGGAACGTGACTTCGGCTTCGGAACTGTTGCGCTCCCACTTCACGTTGTACTCGCCGGCTTTCAGTTCCTGGCCGTTGAGCAGCTTGGGTTCATAGAGCTTGATGGTGGTCTTGCCGGTGGCAGCGAAGGCGCTCAGCGACACGGCCAGCACGGCTACGGCTGTCAGAATCGTCAGGATTCTGGAACGCTTCATGGATCTCCTCCTTGAGGAAGTTTCTGGCGGTGGCTGTGTCGCTTCGCCAAGCCCGCCTGCGGGCTTGCAAATGGCGAAAAACGACCTACAATGAGTCCGGGGTTAAACGCAGAGCCTCGGCCCATCGCGGGCCGGGTGCCCTCCTTGGGATCGTCCTCGCCGAGGCCGCCAAACCACAAGCGAGACTACCCGTTTAACCCCGTCTACTTTTTCTTGCTACTGCTTTTTCCCAACAACCTCTACAGGCCTGCCAGGTTCAGCCGGCCTACTCTTGCGTACGCGGCCCGCTCCCAAAAAGTTCACGGTTCGCTGCGTGGCCTCGCGCGACGTTTTACATGAACCTGTCATGCTCCTTGTTGGACGCGGGCTGAGGGAAAAGCGCTTGCCGTTTCGTCACGGCGAACAACCGCTTCGTCACGCAGACAAGCTTCGGCCGTCCAAGTCGTCCAGATGAGCTGCGGAAGTCGGAGCCGGCAGGAATTTCGTTAGGAACGAATTCTGATTTGCTCGTAGAAGTTCACCGCAGCGCCCCACGAGGCCAGACGGAACAGCCAGCGTGCCCACAGCAGGGCCTGCGCCACCACGAACCACACCAGCACGGTCACCACGGAGGACTGCGGGAAGAAGCGGGCAAAAACGGCGTAGAGCAGGATCGCCAGCAGCGTCAGCGTCCCCAGGCCGAAATAGATGGCCAGCACCCGCGGCCAGTGCCGCAGCACGAATCCCGCAGCCTGGCCGAGCGCCGCCAGCGCCGACTGGCGGTCGCAGGTCACGACGTCGGCGCGCGCGTATTCCAGCGTCACGTTGATCAGCATGACGCACAGGAACAGCAGGGCCGCCCGCACCCAGTTGAGATAGAAATGCCAGTACTCGGTGACGGAGCCGCGGAACACCCGGTCCAGCAGCTTGGAGGCCTGGTCCTGCCACACCAGGAAAGCCAGGAAGTAGAGCGCCGACCCGATCAGCGCCAGCCGGGCGAATCGCGCAAAGTACTTTCCCATGCCGCGTCCGAAGGCGTCCATGCGCGCCCCTTCGCCTTCCGCAAACACCTCAAGCGCCCCTCCGGCCAGCACCGTGTTGAGCGCCAGAAAAAGCAGCCCTCCGTATACGATGGCGACGGAAAAACCCTCGAGGAATCCTTCGTACGCGATCTGGAACTCGGTGAGCCAGGCGGCGCTGAAGCCCCGTGCCAGTTCCTCCCCCACCATGCTGCGGCCGACGTGTTCGGAGATGGCCAGGTGCATGGGCGCGGCCACGGCGGCGGCCAGCAGCAGGTTGGCGCCGAAGAACACCAGCACCATCCAGGGCGCGCGCCAGGCGGCCCGCAGTCCCGCCGTCATCGCCGTTTTCGCGCTTCGGACCGGCGGCATGTCTCACGCAAAAAAAGAAAAAGTCATCAGGACGTTCTGGATCCACACCACCCAGCGCAGATACCACTTGTCGGCCGCCAGGCGCACGGGCTCGGCCAGCGCGCTGTTGTCGGTCCGCGGGACTTCCAGCTTCCAGGTAAAATCGCGATCGATCTCCGCCGAGACGATCGCCGGCCGGTTGCGGTACTGGAATTTCGCCCAGCGATAGTTCCCGTCCCATCGCTCCCGCACTTCCTTTCCGTCGGCGAATCTCACGTGCAGCACCACCGGAAACCGCATGTTGCCCAGGCGGCGCACGATCACTTCCGACTCCACGTTGTCCGGCGTTCCCGGCGCCGGCGCGGGTGAGGCCGTGACCAGTTTCGGCTCGCCGTTGTCGTCGAAGTAGCCCTCCTTGGGCGTGCGCTTGCCCGTATGAAAGGTCACCGAGTATTCCAGGGTGCTGGACCAGTTCAGCGACTGGTCGAAGAACCAGCCCATGTCGCGCCCGGAGACTTCCCGCACTACGGCCATGAAGTCCTGCGCATCGGGATGCCGGAAGCGCCAGCGCTGGAAGTAGGTGCGCATCACCCGCGGCCAGCGGTCTCCCAGCATTTCCTCCAGCGTGCGCAGGGTCAGCTCGGTCTTGGCATAGGACTGTGCCGAGTAGCTCTCGCGGTTGAAGAACTCCCAGGCGTTGCGCTGCACCTGATCCGTGGCTGCGTACTCCCAAAAGGCGCGCGTCCGGCCGTATTGCTGGAACAGCGGCACCCACTCCCAGTACTGCCCGATGCCCACCTGCTTCACGCCCTTCCACGGATAGCGGGGCGCCCAGATCTTCACCCACGGCCGCGCCGGCACCGGCACTCCGAGAATGTACTCGTACGAATAGTCGGGTCCGAAGGTGCGCTCCAGCACCTTGCCGGTCGAGTAGGTGTTGAAGCCCTCGTCGAGCCAGGCTTCCTCGAACTCGTTGTTGGCCACCAGCCCGTACCAGTACTGGTGGCCGAACTCATGCACGGTGACCGACTCAGGCCCTTCGTGGAGGTCGGCCTTGCCCGGCCAGAACACCGTTCCGGCGGTAATCAAGGTCGGATACTCCATGCCCCCGGCCCCGGACCCGCTCCACGGCGGATCGACCACCGTGATCGTCTCGTAGGGGTACTTCCCGTACCAGAGCCCGTACCACTTGATGGCGTGGGCTACCGCCCAGTAGTGCCGGGTCGCCTGGGCCGCGTGCTCCTTCTGCATGAACAGGATGATTCGCACGTCGTCCAGCCGCAGCTCGTCGGGCGAGACCCCGGTCTTCTCCGCCCACTCACGATACTCATCTTCCGTAACGCGCTCGTTGGCCACGAACGTGCGTTCGTCGATCACCACCTGGGACAGCGGCTGCGCCACCCAGGCGAAATCGTGCACGTCCTCCTGGTAGTAGTTGTACGTGGCGGTGCCATCGGGATTCTCGGTGCGGCTGCGGCGCATTCCGGTGGCGGCCACGGCAAAGTCGCGCGGCACCGTCAGGTCCACGTCGAAGGTGCCGAAATCCGCGTAAAACTCGCTTTGGGCGTGGAACTGATGGCAGTTCCACCCGCCCCGGCCGCGATGCCGCTCCCCGGCCGCTTCATAGACTCCCGGCTTGGGATACCACTGGGCCACGAAAAAGAAGTCGTCCTGGAATCCCGTGCGCGCGAACACCCGCGGCAGCTTTGACACCCACTCGATCTCGATCTTGGCCCGCCCGCCCGGCCCGATGGCATGCGTAAGCGGCAGCCGCATCACCGTCTGGTCCTGTTTGTTGCCGTCGTCCGGCTGGATGTACTCCATCGCGATGGTCAGGTCCTCGCCGTCCACGAGGATGCGGCGCACCTGCATGTAGCCCCAGGCGTCCTCACGCGCGCGGAACTTCACCCGCCGCTGCGTGCCGCCTCCTTCCCGCATGAATGTGGTCTGGGTGTTCTTGAAGGCGTTCAGATACAGATGGAACTGCAAGTCGGTGATGGTGTCGCCGGAAGCGTTGCGCCACTCGATGGTCTCGCTGCCGTGCACCATCTTGGTGCGGGGGTCGAGCCGCGCGCTGATCTGGTACTTCACAATGGGGTCGGGGATGTACTTGGCCCACGCCGGCAGCGTGGCGGTCATCAGCACTGCGAGCAGCGTGGCTTCGATGCCTTGCCTGGGCACTTCTGCCTCCCTCAGTCCCGGCCCGGACGCCGGAACGGCGGATTGTACCGGGCGGGCAATCGCGCCGTAAAGTGAAGACGCAGGGCTTGAAAAGGAGTCGCCTAGAAAGGAAAAAACCGGCGCGTTCTCCCCCGAGAATTTTTGCGCCGGTTTTTCCAGCCCCCGCCTCTCGTCCGGTGGAGGCAAGCCCGCTCATCTCCCTTTCGGGTGGGCTGAGTCTGTTTTTTCGGCGCAGGCTGGTTCGCCTGCGCCGCTGTGGACCTTGGGGCAGCCCGTTCGCTGCCGCACCCTACGATGCTTCCTTTTAGTAACTTGGTCAATAACAATATGCTGTGCTATGTTTATTCTTGTGATAACTGCGCGGAATTGGCACTTCCGTGCCATAGCTCTTGGCAGCGAGGTTGTTATAGGTTGGCGCTAGGTATTCCCGGGAGCAGGGGTTTGGATTGTCGTCCCGGGTCGGAGCGACGTCATCTTTCATAGGCTCCGAGCGTGGAAAGTTGCACGGGACCGAAGTGGTAGGAGCCGCATCATTAGCAGTGCCGGCGGCCTTAGGAAGGAGGTCCCGACATGGATTTAGTCCTCATCCGCCTGATTTTTATCGTGGTGGTGGCGGTGGCGGCCGTCGCCCTGAAGCCCTTCGGGCTGCCCGCAGCCTATGCCGCCGTCCTCGGGTTCCTCCTCGGTGTGGGGGTCATCCTGTTCGAGGTGCGCCTGCGCGTCATCAGCCTGCGCCGGCTCATCGGGGCGGCCATCGGCAGCATCCTGGGCATCCTCGGTGCCTACCTGTTCAGCCTGGTCATCCGCAACAGCATCGCTCCCGGTTCCACCCAGAGCTTCCTGCAGCTCATGGTCGTCCTGCTTATGGCCTACGTCGGCCTCATCCTTGGGGCCAACAAGGGCGACCTGCTGAATCTGAACGCCCTGGGCGGCGTGTTCGGGGGCGAGAAGCAGGGCAAGAAGAGCTACAAGATTCTTGACACCAGCGTGATCATCGACGGCCGTATCGCAGATATCGCCGAAACCGGCTTCCTCGACGGCGTCATCGTGATTCCGCGTTTTGTGCTGCGTGAGCTGCAGTTGGTGGCGGATTCGGCCGATTCGCTCAAGCGCAACCGTGGCCGCCGGGGCCTGGACATCCTGCAACGCATCCAGAAGATCGCCTCGCTCGACGTGCAGATCGTCGACGACGACTTTCCTACGGTCCGCGAGGTGGACCTGAAGCTCATCGAACTGGCCAAAGTTTACGAGGCCAAGATCGTCACCAACGACTTCAACCTCAACAAGGTCGCCCAGCTCCAGGGCGTGCCCGTGCTCAACATCAACGAACTGGCCAATTCCCTGAAGCCCATCGTGCTGCCGGGCGAGGCCATGAAGGTCTTTATCCTCAAGGAGGGCAAGGAGTACAACCAGGGCGTGGCGTACCTCGACGACGGCACCATGGTCGTGGTGGATAATGCCCGCCGCATGATCGGCAAGAACGTGGAGATTTCCGTGACCTCGGTCCTCCAGACCACGGCCGGCAAGATGATCTTCGGCAAGCTCACCGATTCGACGGCCGCCATCCGCCCCGCCGAGATCCGACCGTCCGAGCCGCGTTCGCCGGCCCAGGAAGCCCGCCGCCCTCAGCCCATCGTGGTCGAGCGGCCGCCGGTCGAGCCGTAACGGCAGTGGCCAGTGGCCAGGGATCAGTGGTCAGTTAAGGCCGCGCGCATGGCGCATTCCGCGTTCCGCACTCAGCCATAGAAGTCATTCGTGCTCACCCGTGTAATCCGTGGCTGCCTCTTGGCTTTTTTCAACTGGCAACTGGCCACTGACCACTGACACCTGTTCTATACTTTTCGCCCCCGATGAGGGTCTTCGTCATCATCCCCGCCGCTGGGCTGGGCACGCGCATGGCGCCCGTGGCGGGTGCGCCCAAGCAGTTCACCGAGATGGCCGGCGTCCCCATCCTCATACATACCCTGCGCAAGTTCACCGCCCTGGCCGAGGTTGCCGAGATCTATGTGGCGCTGCGTTCACTGGACAGCGAGCGCTTCGCCCCGCGCCTGGACCAGGAGCGCCCGGCGCGCCCGGTCCGCCTGGTGGAGGGTGGCGAAAACCGCCAGCAGTCGGTGGCCAACGCCCTGGCGGAGCTTGAGCGCCGCTCGCAGCCGGCCCCGGACGATATCGTGCTGGTGCATGATGCCGTGCGCCCCTTCGTGGACAGGGAGACCATCGGCAACGTGATCGCTGCCGCCGCCAGGCATGGCGCAGCCATCGCGGGCGTCCCTGCTGTAGACACCATCAAGCAAGTCGACCGCACCGCCGAGGGTGCTATCGTCATCACCACCATCCCGCGTGAGCGCGTGGTCATGGCTCAGACCCCGCAGGGCTTCCGCTACGATGTAGTGAAGAAAGCCTTCGATGAAGCCCAGGCGGACGGCTTCACCGGCACCGACGAGGCCTCCCTGGTCGAACGCTCGGGACATGAGGTGGCGGTGGTCATGGGCTCCGCCCGCAACCTCAAGATCACCAGCCCGGCGGATTTGGAGCTGGCTGAGTTTTATCTGGCCCAGGAAAAGAAAAACGCTTGAACCGCGGATTTCCGCGGATACACGCGGATAAGAAAATGGAGAATCAATACTTTGGCGATAGGCGGGACAACTACCTGCGTGCGACTCCAGTCGAAGTGGGCCTGCTCCTCAATTTTGAACCGAAGCCTCAGTTCAATCGCTTTGTCTTTGCAAATGAGAGAAAGAAGAATCCGCGTTCATCCGCGTGAATCCGCGGCGGAAGAGCATGAGAATCGGCTACGGTTTTGATTCGCACGTTTTTCGTCGCGGCATCCCGCTGAAGCTGGGCGGGGTGAGGCTGGCGCACCCGCGCGGCCTGGCCGGGCATTCCGACGGCGACGTCCTGCTGCACGCCCTGACCGACGCCCTGCTGGGCGCCGTGGCCGCCGGTGACATCGGCTCCTACTTTCCGCCCTCGGAGAAGAAATGGAAGGGCGCGGACTCCGCCATCTTCCTGGGCGAAGCGTTGAAGCAGGTCGCACGCACAGGCTTCCGCGTCGCCAACGTGGATTCTACCCTGGTGCTGGCAGAGCCCAAAGTCGGCCCGCATGCCCTGCGCATCCGCAAACACGTGGCCGGACTCCTCGGCGTTGCTGTCTCGGCTGTCAGCCTGAAGGCAAAGACGCCGGAGGGCCTGGGCCTGCGCAACACCGCCATGGCGCAGGTGGTGGTCTTGCTCACCCGCCGCCCGCGGCAACGCCGTTGACCGTCCTGGTCCGACGGCTTATGAGAGCATTCGCGTTCTTCGTCCGGCTGGCGCGCTGAAGGCGGCTACCGGCCCTTGCGCGCCGGAGCTTCGGCCTTGGTCTTCAGGTGGTGGACGAGCAGGCGCACCAGCATGCCGTCGAACTGCGTGCCGCTCAGCGACTCCATCTCCGCGATGGCTTCCTGCTGGCTGCGCACCTGGGCGTACGGCCGCTCCGTGGTCATGAGGGCATAGGCCTCGGCCACGCCGATGATGCGCGCGCCCAGCGGGATCTCTTCGCCCTTGAGCCCGTCGGGGTAGCCAGTGCCGTCGAAGCGTTCGTGATGGTGGCGCACAAAACGCACCACGCGCATGGCGCCGGGAACCAGCTCCAGCAGTTGCGCTCCCAAGCGTACGTGCTCCTTCACCACGGTGTACTCGCTGTCGTTGAGCAGGTCCGGCTTGTTGAGGAAGCGCTCGGGAATCACGATCTTGCCCACGTCGTGGATACGCGCGGCGTAGACCAGGTCCGCCAGGTCCTCCGGCTTGAGCATCAATTCGCGGCCAATGGCCTCGGCGATTCGCGCCACGGATTCGCCGTGCCCGGAGGCGGCGATCTCGCGCGACTCGGCGGCGCGCGTCAGCGTGCGCAGCGCGTTCATCAGCACTTCGGCGCGGTCCCCTTCGCTGCACTCGGAGCTCAACTGTCGCAGGGTGCTCACCAGTTCCTCGGCCGCCGACGGTCCCGTGTGTTCACGCTGCAGGAAGCCCTCCACGTAGCTGGAGATGAGCTGCTGGTGGGGCTGCTGCCCGCCTTCGGCGAACTCGCCCGCGATGGAGACGTGGTTGCCGCCCTTGCGCTTGGAGACGTACATGCCCGCGTCGGCCACGCGCACCACGTCCTCCACCGTCGCGCCGTGGAGCGGAAAGGTGGCCACCCCGAAGCTGCCGGTGATGTGGCGCTCGTTCAGCATGGGATCGGTGGCGATCCACAGCCGCAGGCGCTCGGAAAGGATCTGCGCCTGTTCCATTCCGGTTTCCGGCATCAGGATGATGAACTCGTCCCCGCCGTAGCGGGCCACCACGTTCGACTGCCGCACCTTCTGCTCCAGCAGGCGCCCGATGCGCGCCAGCACCAGGTCGCCTTCCAGGTGCCCCATCGAGTCGTTCACTTCCTTGAACTTGTCCAGGTCGATCAGCACAACCGAGAACGGGCGCCCGGTACGCGAGGCGCGCTTCCACTCTGCCTGCAGGGCTTCCACGAAGAAGCGCCTTGTCTTGATCCCGGTCAGGCCGTCGGTGATGGACTGCTGCTGCATTTTCTGGAAGACGAAGGCGTTGTGCAGCGCGGTCGCCAGCAGGTCGGCAAGCGTGCGCAGGATCAGCACTTCCTGCTCGCTGAAGGCGTTCTCCCGGCGGCTCTCCACGTTCAGCACGCCCAGCATGGTCTCGCTGTAGGCGATGGGGACGCACAGCACCGATTTCGATTCCGGCAGGATGCCCAGCAAATGGCTCTCACCGGTGTTCTGCACCAGCACCATCTCGGAGGTGCGCGCGGCGCGGCCCAGAATGCCTACGCCCAGCGGCACGCGCTTGCCCAGCGCCTGCGCCGTGGAGCCGGCTTCGGCCTTGATCTCAATGTCCTTGGTGGCGTAGTCCAGCAAGCCAATGCCGATGTGGTCGTAGTGGAAGTTCTTCTGGATCTCGCCCACGATCTCCGCCATCATCTGGTCGGCGTCCTGGCTGGAGATGGCGGTCTTGGAGATGTTGTTCAAAAAGCCCAGGTAGCGCGAGCGGCGCTGCTCCTCAGCGAACATGCGCGCGTTCTCGATGGCCACGGCCACGTAGCCGGAAGCCGTGGTCATCACGTCCAGGTCGCGCTGCCCGTAGACGTACTCCTTGGCGTAGTGCATGGCGGCCATGGCGCCCACCGGCCGTCCGTACATCAGGATGGGCACGCCGCAGAACGACTTTGACGGGCGCAGGCTGCCATCGAGCCCCAGGCGCGTACGAACCGTCTCCATGTCCGCTTCCACCAGCAGCGGACGTCCGGTGCGCACGATGTACTCGGTCAGACCGTTGCCGGCCTTGGTGGAGCGCTTGGGCCGGATCTCCCCTTCATCGACCTCCAGCTCGAAGCGGATCTGGTCGCCGAACTGGAACGCTACGTAGAAGGTCGAGGTGTCGAACAGGCGGCCCAGCTCACGCTGCACGGCCAGCAGCACTTCATCGGGATCGAGGCGCGAACTCACTACCTGCCCGATCTGCGTCATCAATTCGAACTCGCGCGTGCGCCGCTGAGCGTCATGCATGAAGACGTAGTTCTCCAGCGTCAGGGCGATCTGCATGGCCACGCCCTTGAGCAGGCGGAGCTGCTCCTGGCTGAAGGTCTGGCCGCGCGGATGCCCGAACACCAGCAGGCCCATCTCGCGCTCATGCGTCTCCAGGCGGACGGCGGTCACGGACCACACTTTGTCCGGTTGGAAAACACTCCAGGCTGCCGCCGCCCGTTCCGGATCGAGGCGCGCTTCTGCCTGCAGGTCGAGCGTCGAGTAAATCCCTCCGCGGGCACGCGCTAACTGCGCCAGCGCCGCCAGGCCGCCGTAGCGCTCCCCGCGCTCCAGGAAGTCCTTGGTGAAGCCGCGCTGCACTGAAGGCAGCGTGCTGCGCAGTGGGCCTTCGATCGAGATGGCGATGCTCTCCACCCGGAGCAGCGTGGCCAGCCGGTCCAGGAACTTCTGCAGGCTGGGGACGAGGTCAGTGGCGTCCATCATGCGCCGCGGATCCACGTCCAGACTGGAAAACGCCAGCAGGTTTTCGTGGATCTGCCCGTGCAGGCGGGTAGTGCGGCGGCGGAGGTAGAGAGAAAACGAAGCGAGCAGCAGCAGGGCGAAGGCTGCTTCCGCCAGCGTCCGAATCAGATTGATATCCACCCAGTGTCCCACCGCGCGGCATCTCGCCCGGGGATGGCCAGGGACGCGCGAACCGGCCTCGATGCGGCAAACGGTTTTGTCTGCACTATAGGGCCGAACCCAGCCTCCGTCAATGCGTTCCGAGGTTACTAAGGTACCCGGTTGGGCGGCATGTGGGGCCGGTTGCGGGCGTTCCAACTGCAGGAGTAGGCCCAGTTGCTAAGATGGAGATTGGCTCCGCCCATGCCCGAAGCCGCCAAGAACCCGAAGCCTGCCGTGGACGCCGGAGCGGCCGCCTCGGCCGAGGTGAAGCCCTCGAACTTCATCCGCGACATCATCGTCGAGGATCTGCGGACGCGGAAGTTCGGCGACGCCGTTATCCAGACGCGGTTCCCTCCCGAGCCCAACGGGTATCTCCACATCGGGCACGCCAAAGCCATCTACCTCGACTTTTCCCTCGCCGACGAATTCGGCGGCCGCACCAACCTGCGCTTCGACGATACCAATCCGGAAAAGGAGGAAACCGAGTACGTCGAGTCCATCCAAGAAGATGTGCGCTGGCTGGGCTACGAGTGGGACGGCCTGTTCTACGCCTCCGACTACTTCGATCAGCTCTACGAGTGGGCCGTTCAACTCATTAAGGCGGGCAAGGCCTACGTGGACGATCTGAGCGCCGATGAAGTCCGCGAATATCGCGGCACGTTGACCGAGCCCGGCCGCGAAAGCCCGTATCGCAACCGCTCGGTCGAGGAGAACCTCGACCTGTTCGGGCGCATGCGCAAGGGCGAGTTCCCCAACGGGTCGCGGACGCTGCGCGCGAAGATCGACATGGCTTCACCCAACCTGAACCTGCGTGATCCGGTGATGTACCGCATCGTGCATGCAGCGCACCATCGCACCGGGAACAAGTGGTGCATCTATCCGACCTACGATTATGCGCACGGCCAGAGCGATTCCATCGAGCGAATCACGCACTCGATGTGCACGCTGGAGTTCGCCGACCATCAGCCGCTCTACCGCTGGTTCATCGAGAACCTGGGCATCTTTCCTTCGCAGCAGATCGAGTTCGACCGCCTCAACCTCACCTACACGGTGCTGAGCAAGCGCAAGCTGCTGCAACTGGTGCAGGAAGGTCATGTGAGCGGCTGGGACGATCCGCGCATGCCCACGCTTTGCGGGCTGCGGCGGCGCGGCTTTCCGCCGGAGGCCATCCGCAATTTCTGCGCCGCGGTGGGCGTCTCGCGCACCAACGGGACGACCGACTACGCGATGCTGGAGCACTTTGTGCGCAAGGAGCTGAACGCGCGCGCGCCGCGGGTGATGGCCGTGCTCCGCCCCCTGAAGCTGGTGATCGAGAACTACCCCGAAGGGCAGGTGGAGGAAGTCGAAGCCGTCAACAACCCGGAAGATCCCGCTGCGGGAACTCGCAAGGTTCCTTTCTCACGGGAGCTTTACATCGAGCAGGACGACTTCCGGGAAGACCCGCCCAAGGGCTACCACCGGCTGGCGCCCGGCCGCGAAGTGCGGCTGCGCTACGGCTACTTCGTAACCTGCAAGAGCGTGGTGAAGGACGCCAAGGGCGAAGTGGTCGAGGTGCGCTGTACCTACGATCCTGCCACGCGGGGCGGGAATGCTCCGGACGGACGCAAGGTCAAAGCGACCATCCACTGGGTGTCAGCGGCGCATGCGCTTGACGCCGAAGTGCGGCTCTACGACAAGCTGTTCACCAAGCCCGACCCCAACCAGACGGAGGACGGCCAGGACTTCACCGCTAATCTTGATCCGAACTCGCTGGTCATTCTCAGCGGCTGCAAGCTGGAGCCTTCACTGGCCGGGGCGGCGGTCGGCGCACGCTACCAGTTCGAGCGCCTAGGGTACTTCTGCGTCGATCCCGATTCCAAGCCGGGGAAGCCGGTGTTCAACCGGACGGTGGCGCTGAAGGACACCTGGGCGAAGATCGAAAAAGCGCTGTGAACCCATGAGGGAAAAGTTGCATGTCTTCCAGACACGACAAACGTGAGCCATACAGCATTAGAATGCCCGAGCGGAGGGCATCATGGGACGGGCGCTGGGATTCGTCGGGCTGTTGGTGGTGGTAGCGGTTGGCTTCTACATCTTCACGCGCCAGGCGCAGAACGTGGCGCCGACGGAGGGAGGCAGCCCGCGGGCGACCATCGATGTGGCGGGCGTGAAGAACGACCTGATCGCGCTGGCCAATGCTGAGCGGCGCCACTTCGCCACCGAGGGCAAGTACGCCACCATCGACGAGCTGCGCGCGGCCGGTGACATCTCCATGCCGACGAACAGCCGCGGGCCGTATCAGTATTCGGCGGAGATTACCGAGGGCGGGTTCCGCATCGTGGCCACGCATACGGGGACGCCTGAGCGGGGCGTGCCGCGCCAGCTCAGCATCGACGACACGATGCAGATACGGACGGAGTGATTAAGGTTGGTCAGATTTCTCTCAGGTGCCGTCGCTACGCGACTCGGACCGTTCTCCAATCTTCACCCAGCACTAACGTGCTGGGCTTTCGAGTTTCCGTCGCTTCGCGACTGACGAATTGCTGATCGTCAACATGGTATCCGCTGCCTAGGGGTCGTCTGCCTGTTCGGCACGATGTCAGTCGTACCCAGAGCTATTTAGTCACTACGAGATCGAAGGCCACGGGAACTTTCTTCGGCGGGAAGCAGGCACGGTCGTTACAGGCCTGGTAGCGCAGGTCGCCTGCGACTTTGTGGGTGCCCGCAGCTGCAGAACGCGCCGCCTTCACACGCACGTTCAGGATGAACTCGCCCGTGTAGACATTCAGCTTCTCCTTGGGCGCGAAGTCGAAGGCCACGTCCTCGCCCTTGGGATAGGCGATATCGAAGGTAATCGCAGGTGCGGGAGCGTTGAGCATGAGCACGGTGGGGATAAGCAGCTCCGACCGGGGGACGTTGGAATTCACGTGGAAGCCCTTGGTGAGCGTGAAGCGGATGGGCACCTGCGTGGCCTTTCCCGCGGCTACGGTGATGGGCGCGACCGGCGCGACGTTCACCGTCGGTGCCGTCGGCGGATTGCTCCATTGCGCGGCGAGCGGGAGGGTGAACAGGGCCATCAATAAGAATCCGGAGGTTAGTTTCGCGAACATCGTTTCTCTTCCCTGGGTGCCGTCCCTACGGGACTCGGGCGCCACTCGCTTCTGCCACCCAGCACTTACGTGCTGGGCTATCGATTTGCCGTCGCTTCGCGACTGCTGTAGAGCCCATTTTTCCCGCGTCTGCGCCGAACGCCAAGGCGCAGACATGGGGCACCTTCTCATACTGCCGCGCGCTTCGCGGGTTGGTCCTGAATTCATCTCGCCTTACCTCACGCGCTAAAGCCCCATGGTTAATGGCTGCGTATCGGCACGACTGAAGTCGTCCCCTGATACGAACCCGAACATCGGCTCAATGTCCCTCGTGCGTGTCTGCATGCTCCTGCGCCGGTGGGACGGCGGCGACCGTGCCCATGGACTTCTTGATATTGCCCTCGATCTCGCTGTGGCTCACCAGGCCGAAGACCCGGTCCACAATCTTGCCTTCGCGATCGATATAGAAGGTGGCGGGCAGGAACTGCACGCCGCCGTAGGCGTCACCGACTTCCTCGGTGCCATGCAGGATGGTGTACCCGACGCCCAGCTCCTGGATGAAGGGGCCCACCTTGCTGCGGTCCTCATCCATGGAGACGCCGATGACCTCCACGCCCTGGGCGCTGTATTTCTTCTGGAACTCGTCCAGCCAGGGCATTTCGATCTTGCAGGGCCCGCACCAGGTGGCCCAGAAGTTCAGCACCACGGCCTTGCCGCGCAGATCGGCCAGGCGCACGGTGCGCCCGTCGAGTGACTGCAAGGTGAAGTCGGGCGCCAGCGCGCCCTGCGGATTGCCGCGCAGTTTGCCGCCTGCGGCAGGCTTGTCGTGGGGCACGGCCAGGCGGCTGCCGGCATAGAGCATCAGGGCCACCGCCAGCGTCACTACCGAAAGCACGATTGCGTTGCGCTTCACAGATATCCCTCAACCAGCCAGCGGAAGACGGGCATCTGGTTCAACCATCCCGCCAGCAGGGTCAGCTTGCGCGTGAACACCAGAGTACCGATGAGGATGAGCAGAACGCCACTGCCGACCTCCACCGCATTCAAGTACCGCCGGAAGCGCGCGTAGAACTCGAGGAAGCGGTCGATGCCCAGCGAAGTCAGCAGGAACGGCACCGCCAGTCCCAGCGAGTACACGGCCAGCAGAGCGACGCCCTGGATGACCTGCTCCTGCGAGCCCGCTAGCGCCAGGATGGTAGCCAGGATGGGCCCGATGCAGGGCGTCCAGCCGAAGGCGAAGGCGAATCCCACCAGGAAGGCGCCCGCCATGGTGGAGCCGCCCTTGACGCTGTGCAGGCGCTTATCCGCGTAGAGGGCCTTGATCTTCATCAACCCGGTGAGATGCAGGCCGAACACGATGATTACCAGGCCGGCCACGCGGGTCAGGATGGGGTAATAGTCGCGGGCCATCTGCCCCACCGTGGTCGCAACCGCACCCAGCGCGATGAACACTGCCGAGAAGCCCAGGATGAACATCAGCGAGTTGCGCATCAAGGCGCCCAGCAGGCGCTGCTCGCGGGTCTTGAGCTCTTCCACACCCACGCCGGAGATGAGCGAAACATAGCCGGGGACCAGCGGCAGCACGCAGGGCGAAAGGAACGACACCAGCCCTGCCACGAACGCCGCGATGGGAAGCGGAAGACTCGACATCTGCAGTTTATTGTATCAACGCAGTTGCAAAACCACGGGAGCACAGCCGGATTTCAGTTAGTGCCGCCAAATCATGTAGATGCCTGGTACGGCCGACGGTTACGCGGAATCCGGGACACTCTGTAGCCCCGGGGCATGGCGTCAGCGCGGCCTTTCCCCACGTCTGCGCGGAAGAGCATCGCGCAGACCTGAGGCGGGGCACCGCAAGGGTTATGACCGGAGGCCCGACCAGCCCTCGGCGATGACGATGGAGTCGCCGGGATTGTGGGGGTCGTACTTCACGGCGGCGGGCACGCCGATACGGCAGGAGTGGAGGTCCAGGTATTGACGCAGATGGGTGACGTCCTGCGAGGCTTCGTAGGAAACGCCGCGCACGTCGTAGCGGTAGACGAGCAGTTGCAGCGGACCTGCGGTCGAAGGAACCTCGTGCACATCGAGGATGGTGCCGTCGATGATGCGGCCGGTCGCCACCAGGCGCTGGCGCCGTTCGCGCTCGCGCTGCTCGGGAGTCTTACGGCGACGGAACCAGGAGACGGCGGCAGCCGAGCCGGCGATGGCGACAGCCGCGGAGGTGATGTAGAGAAGCGTACGATCCATTGGCTAAAGTCGCGGGAAGAAAACCGAGATCCTGCGCTCAGGATGGCGGGAAGAAAGGACCTTGGGGATTCTGAAACTGACCACTGGCCACCGACCACTAGCCACTATTTCTTCGCTTTCTCCCAATCCTTGAGGAACTGTTCCAGGCCGCGATCGGTCAGCGGATGCTTGAGCATGAGCTCGAAAACCTTGAAAGGCATGGTGGCCACGTGCGCGCCGGCCAGCGCGGCCTCCACCACGTGCAGAGGATGCCGCAGGGACGCCGCCAGCACCTGCGTCGCGTAGCCGTAATTCCGGTAGATCTGCACCGTTGTGCGGACCACGTCCATGCCCACGTGGCTGATGTCATCGAGGCGGCCCACGAAGGGGCTTACATAGGTGGCTCCGGCCTTGGCCACCAGCAGCGCCTGGTTGGGTGAGAAGCACAGCGTCAGGTTGGTGCGGATGCCCTCCCCGGAAAGGCACTTGCAGGCCTTCAATCCTTCGCGCGTGGTGGGCAGCTTGACCACCACGCTCTTGTGCCAGGTGACGTAGTCGTGCGCTTCCCTGCACATTCCGCCGGCATCGGTGGCGACCACCTCAACGTTCACCGGGCCATCCACGACGGAACAGATCTCGAGGATGGTCTCCTTGAAGGGCTTGCCCTCCTTGGCCACCAGAGACGGGTTGGTGGTGACGCCGTCGAGGATGCCGAGGGCGGCGGCCTCGCGAATCTCGTTCAGGTTGGCGGTGTCGAGGAAGAATTTCATCTTGGTTGCACCTGTATCACTCGTCCATGACGGTGTTGCGCAAGGTGCCCACGCCCTCCACGCTCACCTCCACTGTGTCCCCGGTCTGGAGCGGGCCCACGCCCGCGGGCGTGCCCGTAGCGACGAGGTCGCCGGGAAGCAAGGTCATGACGCGGGAGATGGCACGGATTATAGCATCGAGGGGAAACAGGAAATCGCGTGTGTTTCCCTGCTGGCGCACCTGACCGTTCACCCGGGTTTCGACCGCCACCCCAGCCCAGGGATCCAGCCCATCGCTCACCAGCGGGCCCACGGGACAGAAAGTGTCGAAACCCTTGGCCCGGGTCCAGGGGCCGGACTTGGGCTGCAGGTCGCGGGCGGTCACGTCGTTGAGGCAGGTGTAGCCGAGGATGAACGGCCGCACGTCCTCGCCCTCGGCCAGTCGGGAGCAGGTGCGGGCGATGACCAGGGCCAGCTCGCCCTCGTGGTCCACGCGCTGGGATTCCCGCGGGCAGCGGATGACTCCTGCGTGCGCAAGAAGCGAGGACGGCGGCTTGAGGAAGAACATGGGCTCGGTCGGAATCTCGTGCTCCAGTTCTTTGGCGTGCTCGCGATAGTTGCGGCCGATGCAGACGATCTTCGAGGGCTCGACGGGAACCAGCAGTTGCGCGTACTCGACGGGCAGCGGACGGGGCAGCGGCTGCGCCGGCTCGACGCCCGCGGGCGGGAAGGGCGGCGCGATGATCTCGATGATGCAATCGCGCCCGGCGACGGCGTCGATGCGGCCGTAGCGCGGACCCTCGGCGGATTGGAAGCGGCAGAATCGCATGGCTACTCGGGCACCGTCTCGGACGCTTCCGCCGAGGGCGGGCTCTCGTTGCCGCGCACGTCTACGGCGGTGACCGAGTAAAGATATCGCTTCCCGGGCTCGACCTGGGAGTCGCGGAAGGCGGGGGCTTTCACCAATTCGGAGGTGATGCGGCGGGGCGGCAGGAATTCACCAGGATCGCCGGTGCCGGCTGCGCGCCGGTGCGGCGGCGTGGGGTCGCGGCGATAGACGTGATAGCCCGCGAGGTCGGCCTCGGTGTTCGCGGTCCAAATGAGGTCCACGAATCGCTCGGCACCGCTCGCGGAAGAAACCGCTTGCAGGCCGGTGGGTGCTGCAGGCGGGAAGGTATCGTGGGCTACGACTTCTACCGCCGCCGAGTCCTCGCCCTCCACTTCGATGGGCGCTTCGCCATCCCGCGGAAAAACCGTGACCACGGCGACGCGATACTGGTACGTCTTTTCCCAGTCGAAGGCGCGGTCGACAATGCGCGCTTCGGGCGCGGTGGTGAGCAGGAACTCGGCGATGACCGCATCCGGCCCGCCGGGACTGCGACGGTACAGGCGATACCGATGGCGCATCTGCGGCTCTGCGTGCTGATGGATGCGACCGGTCCAGGTGAGCGTAATGCCTTCGGCGCTGAGTGCGGCCCGCAGGTCGCTCGGGGGCTCGAGCGTGGGCGCGAGCGGAACCTGGACGCGGTTGGAGAGTCCGGCGCTCTGGCCGCGGTCGTTCAGGGTTTCAACGGCGTAGTAGCGGAATCCGGCCGGGTTCGCACTTTGCTCCTCCGGCGGGATGCGGTCGGTGAACTCCGCGCGTGGGACGCCTGCCCAGCGACCGGCGACAAGTTCGCCCGCCGGGGCACACGTGGTGGCTTGCGCATCCGGCAAGCGGCACACGCGCGTCACGCCCGGGCGGGCGATGCGGGTGGCGTCCGTGGTTTCGGCGGGGGGCGTCCAGGCCAGCAGGACACGGTCGCCCTTGCGCCGCGCCTCAAGGTCGCGAACCGGGCGCGGAAGCTCCAGAGAAGGAGGCTGGGGCGCCCCGGGCACCGCGCACGCCGCACACAACAACAGCAACCCCGCGGCCGGGAAGGCGGAAAGCCGGTTCATGCGAGCGTTACAGGGTAACAGGTCGGGTGCGAGGTGTCAGGTGTCGGGTCAAGGTCTCAGGTCCTCGACCAGCGAGGCCGAGCGAACCGGCACGCCATGCGCTCACTTGTTCTCGGCGCTGCCCAGCACTTCCTTGGCCAGCAGGTTCTCGATGCGGGCCTCGTTGCGGACCACCTCGTAGTAGGCGGCCTTGAGAAGCTGCTCACGGCGTTCGCGGAGCTGACCGCGGATGATCTCCTGCACGCGGGGATCGTTGAGGTCGCGCTGCCCGGCGGGTTCCTTGGCCAGCACCCGGATGATGCGGAAGCCCCACAGCTCACGGGTGCGCGGGTTCACCACCGGGATGATGCCGCTGGTCTCGCCCGGCTTGAGCCGCATGACGGCGTCGCGGGTGGCGGGCTCCTCGCCCTGCTTCAGCGCCGACTCCGGCACAAAACCCAGGTCGCCGCCGTTGGAGGCGGTCTGCGGGTCCTCGGACCAGTTCATGGCCAGGGTGGCGAAGTCCTCGCCGCTTTCCAGGCGGTTCATGATCTCCTGAATCTTCTTGCGGGCCTCGGCTTCGTTCTGCGCCTTGGAGTTCTTCTGATTGCGGACCTGCGGGTTGGGCGCGGTGGTGACCACGATCTGGGCCAGGTGCACGCGCGGCTCGATGAGGTTGAACTCAGCCTTGTGCTCCTCGTAGTAACCGGAGACGTCGGCGTCGGAGATGGTGATCTTGGAGGAAATGTCCTTGTTGAGGACCTTCTGGATGGTCAGGTTGCGGCGGAGGTCGCGCTTCAGATCGTCGAGGGTGAGGTTGCGCTCCTTCAGGCGCTTGTCAAACTCCTCCTGGGTGTAGGGGGCCTTGAACTCGGTGAGCTTGCTGTCCACTTCGGCATCGGTCGCCAGCAGGCCGAGCTTCTCGGCGCGCTGCATCATGATCTCCTGATCGATGAGGTCGCGCAGGATGCTCAGGCGCAGGCTGGTGGCCTGCTCGCCCTTGGGCGGCTGCGGCGCGCCCGAAGTCTGGTTGGCGAAGTACTTGTCCACTTCGCTGCGCAGGATCTTGCGGCCGTTGACGGTAGCGGCAGTATCGGCGGAGCTTTCCGTCTTCTTGCATCCGGCCAAAAGAGTCAGTGCCAGCAGGAAAACCACTGGGGTGCAGATGCGAAAGCGAGTCGGGTTCAAGAGGGTCACTTCCTCCACCAGGGAGGCCTCGCCCGGCCGCTGCGCACGCTGCACGCCGGCGGGAAGGCTTCCCGTCTCAGTTGTTCGGAACACTTTGCGCGGGCGCCGACGAAGGCGCGCCCGCGTTCTGCGCTGCCGCAGCCGGCGGCTGCTGGCCGTTCTCCACCAGAATGCGGTCCAGCACCGCGCGCAGGTCCTTGGGCGGCACCGCTCCCGCGACCAGCTCCCCGTTGATGAACAGTTGCGGGGTCGAGTCCACGCCGAGGGCGTCGCCTTCCGCGATGGAGGCGCGGACGGCGGAATCATCCGCCTTCTTGATGCAGGCCTCCAGCCGGCTCGCGTCCAGCTTGTGCTTGCCGCCGTACTCCATCGCGATCCTGTCCAGGACGGCCAGTTGCTCCGGCAGCGGACGGTTCTCGCCCGTGACTTCCTTCTGGTTCAGATGGATGCGGTCGGCGAAGTCCCAATACGCGTCATGGTTCTGCGCCGCCAGGCAGTTGGCGTTGATGGCGGCGTGCGTGGCCCAGGGATGGATGCTCTGCAGCGGATAGTCCTTGTACAGCACGCGGATGCGGTCGCCGTGCGTCTTAATGATGTCCTGGAAGAGATAGCCGTGCATGCGCGCGCAGTAGGGACACTGGAAGTCGTCGTAGACGACGATCTCGACCTTGGCGTCCTTGTTGCCGCGGACGGGCCGGCCGGTGGTGTCGATCTTCTTCACGTTCTCGGCGAACGGATCCTTGCTGATGTCCACAGTCGTCAGGCGGTAGAGCGTTTTCTCGTCCTGGGAGAGCAGGAAGTCGTAGCTGCTGGAACGCGTATCGTCGGAGAGCGTTACGGTCACCTTTTCGAAACCCGGGAAGTCGCTGGGCTTGCGTTCCTTGACCGCGACGTTTACCGTGGCCGGGACCTTGAAGTACACGCGCACCTGGCGCTCCAGGCGCCGGTTGGTTTCATTGGTGGCCGATTGCGCCGAGCACCCCACGCACACCAACAGCGCCAGCGCCACCGAAGAACGGAACATCCACATAGTTAGCCGCCTGAGCATCGAATGAGCTTCTATTATCGCATGCGGGCTGCGAAGGCGTCTTGCGCGGGACGTCCGGCTCACCGGCGGGGCCAAACCAACGTAATCGCCCTGCGATTACCCACTTGGCAAGTCCGGGCGCCGGGGCGTATTCCTATACGCCCTGGTCAACGAGGAGGCTTCGATGCGCTGGTTCACTGGAGTGATTCTGGCAGCGGCGGTCTGCACGGCAGGCGCCGTGGCGCAAACGGCTGCAGCCGGAGCGGAACCGGTGGTGGTCATCCGTGCCGGGACGCTGATCGACGGCACCGAGGCCGGGCCGCGCCGCAACGTCGTCATCGTCGTCCGCGGCGGCCGCATTGAGGCCGTAGGCGAAGCTGCGAAGGTGACCTTGCCGCCGGGCGCTCAGGTCATCGATCTTTCGTCGGCGACCGTCCTGCCCGGCCTGATCGACACGCACACCCACATCTTTCTGCAAGGAGAGGACCCCGCGGAGGGGGGCTACGACGTGCAGTTGCTCAAGCACGGGCTGGCGTTCCGGGCAGCGCGAGCCACGGTTTCCGCGCGCCGGGCGCTGGAGCAGGGGTTCACCACCATCCGCGACGTGGAAACCGAAGGCGCCGGCTACGGCGACGTCGGCATCAAGCAGGCCATCGAGCAGGGATACATTCCCGGACCGCGCATCTTCGCCTCGACCCGCGCCATTTCCTCTACCGGCGGCTATCTCTTGCGCGGCTACGCGCCGGAGATCACCGTGCCCAAAGGCGTGCAGATCGTGGACGGGCCGGTGGAAGCCCGCAAGGCGGCGCGCGAACAGCTCGACCACGGCGCCGACTGGATCAAGGTCTACATGACCCATCGCTCCTGGGTGGACGAGCAGGGACGCCTGCAATCGCAACCCACGCTCACGCTGGAGGAGCTGCGCGCCATCGTGGATGAGACCCACGGCTGGGGGAAGAAGGTCGCCTGCCATGCCTACAACGGCGAAGGCTTGCACCGAGCTCTCGACGGAGGCTGCGACTCCATCGAGCACGGCCTGGAACTCGACGACGCCGCCATCCAGCAGATGGTCCGCCAGGGAACGTGGTACGTGCCCACCTTCTCGCCCTACTACTTCTACTGGGAGCCGGAGAACACGCCGCAAGGCCGCCTGGACCGCAAGCGCGTCGAAGTGCACGGGCCATCGTTCCAGAAGGCGATGAAGGCGGGCGTGAAGATCGCCTTTGGCACCGACGCCGGCGGCTTTCCCTGGAGCGAGCCCATGGCGCAGGAGTTCCGCCATATGGTGGAGTTCGGCATGACACCGGCGGAGGCCATCCGCGCGGCCACGTCGCGCGCCGCGGAGCTGCTCGGCATGCAGGGCAAGCTGGGGGTGATCGCGCCCGGCGCGTACGCCGACATCATCGCGGTCCATGGCGATCCCCTGAAGGATGTGCGCGAACTTGAGCGGGTGACGTTCGTGATGAAGGACGGCAAGCTCTTCAAAAAGAGTGACTGATACCTGATCCGTAGGCTCCCAGACGCTGGTTGTCATGCGGAGCGAAGCGAAGCCTCCCTCTACCCTGACAGTCCTACGCGGGTGGGGATTCCTCGCTTCGCTCGGAACGACAATGGCGGCGCGCTCGGCGATCTCGGCGGTGAAGCCTTTTGGAGTCGTGAGCTATTGACACGCGCCCGTCCAGGAGCATAATGCAGGCTTCCAAACGCGTGAAGGAGGTGCCCGATGAACATCCTGGAACTGTGTGACGAGAACCCGGCGACCGTAGGGGTGCAGGCCAGCGTGAAGGATGCCATCCAGTGCATGCTCGAACACCGCGTGGGCGCCGTCGCCCTGGTGGACGACCGCGGACTGGTGGCGGGCATCTTCACCGAGCGCGACGTGCTGCAGAAATTCGCCCTCAGCGGCAAGGACCCCGCCCGCACGCCTGTGAAGGACATCGCCACCACGCCGGTGGAGATGGCGGGCCTGGAGATGACCGCCAGCGAGGCGCTGAACATCATGCTGGAGCGCCACATCCGCCACCTGCCCATCACGGACGCCAACGGCAAACTGCTTGGCATCCTCTCCATCCGCAACCTGCTGCAATCGCTGGTGGACGACCTTTCCCATCAACTGGATGCGCTGGAGACCTCGCTGACCAACGACGCCCAGGGCGGGTGAGAACCCGGTTGTCAGTGGTCAGTGGCCAGTGGTCAGTTAACAAAACCTCGTATAATCGAAGATTGCGCTCATGAAGAAGACACTACCAGTGCGTTCCACCACTGTCCTGTGCGTGCGCCGCGACGGCGCCGTGGTGATGGCGGCCGACGGCCAGGTCACCGTCGGCCACGACGTCCTCAAGCACACGGCCAAGAAGATCCGGCGGCTTTATCAGGACAAGATCCTGGCCGGTTTTGCGGGCTCCACCGCCGACGCCTTCTCGCTCTTCAGTCGATTTGAATCGAAGCTCGAACAGTTCCACGGCAACCTGGGGCGGGCGGCTGTAGAGCTGGCCAAGGACTGGCGCACGGACAAGATCCTGCGCCACCTGGAAGCGCTGCTCCTGGTCACGGACAAGACCACTACCTACCTGATCAGCGGCACCGGAGACATCATCGAGCCCGACGACGGCATCGCCGCCATCGGCAGCGGCGGACCTTATGCGCTCTCCGCTGCCCGCGCTCTCTACGACCACACCCAGTTGCCGGCGCGAAAAATCGTGGAAGAAGCCATGAAGATCGCCGCCCGAATCTGCATCTATACCAATGAGCACATTACCGTGGAGGAGCTCTAGGGACCTGGTCCGCTGAGGACTGGGAACTGAGAACTGAAGTCATGGCCATCTACCTACCCGGAACCGCAGAGGAAGAACAGGTCGTCCTGGACGAGCTGACGCCGCGCGAGATCGTCAGCGAACTGGACAAGTACGTCGTGGGGCAGAAGGCGGCCAAGCGCGCCGTGGCCATCGCGCTGCGCAACCGCATGCGCCGGCAGAAGCTCCCGCCCGACATGGCGGAAGAGATCATGCCCAAGAACATCATCATGATCGGCCCCACCGGCGTGGGCAAGACGGAGATCGCGCGCCGCCTGGCCCGGCTGGCCAATTCACCCTTCCTCAAGGTCGAAGCTTCGAAGTTCACCGAGGTGGGCTACGTCGGCCGCGACGTCGAGTCCATGGTGCGCGATTTGGTGGAGATTGCCATTGAGATGGTGCGCGGGGAGAAGCTGGAGGACGTGGCCGACCGCGCCGAGCTCAACGCCGAAGAGCGCCTGCTTGACCTCCTGCTGCCGCCCTCGGCTCCGGGCTTCGGCGTACCCGGTGACGGCGGCGAAAGCTACACCCGCAGCCGCGAGAAGCTGCGCCAGCAGTTGCGCGAAGGCAAGCTCGATGACCGCGTGGTGGAGATCGAGGTGCGCGAAAAGTCCTTCCCTACTTTCGAAATCGTCTCCAACCAGGGCGTCGAGGAGATGGACATCAACGTGAAGGACATGCTGCCCAATATCTTCGGGCAACGCACCAAGAAGCGGAAAATGAAGGTCAGCGAGGCCATGGACTACCTGGTGCAGGAAGAGGAACAGCGCCTCGTAGATATGGACCAGGTGCAGCGCACCGCGCTGCAGCGCGTGGAACAAAGCGGCATCATCTTCCTGGATGAGATCGACAAAATCGCCGGGCGCGAGAGCGGGCATGGGCCCGACGTCTCCCGCGAAGGCGTGCAACGCGACATCCTGCCCATCGTCGAGGGCACCACGGTCAACACGCGCTACGGCATGGTGCGCACCGACCACGTGCTGTTCATCGCCGCCGGCGCCTTCCACGTCTCCAAGCCCAGCGACCTCATCCCCGAGCTGCAGGGCCGCTTCCCCATTCGCGTGGAGCTGCACTCGCTCACCATCGAGGATTTCATCCGCATCCTGACCGAACCCAAGTCGTCGCTGGTCAAGCAGTACACCGCGCTGCTCGAGACCGAGAACCTGAAGCTCGAATTCACGCAGGAGGCGCTGGAGGAAGTGGCGCGTTTCGCCTTCCGCGTGAACGAATCCACGGAGAACATCGGCGCGCGTCGCCTGCATACCATCATGGAACGCGTGCTCGATGAGATCAGCTTCGACGCCCCGGAGATGAAGCAGCGCGAGATCACCGTGGACGCCGACTACGTGCGCAAGATGCTGGCCGACATCGTCAAGGACCAGGACTTGTCAAGGTACATTCTCTAGTCGCAGCCCGCGTCATTCCGGGTCCGCCGCGGCGGACGACGACTCTTCACGGCCGGGCCACCCTCCGCTCAGATCACCAGATGACCAGAATATGACATGACCAGATGGTTCTCACTCCACCACCGCCAGCGTCTCTCCCGCATTCACTGCCGCGCCTTCGCTGGCCAGGATCTTCCGCACCACGCCTTTCTTCGGTGACTTGAGCTCGTTCTGCATCTTCATGGCCTCAATCACCGCTATTCCCTGCCCGGCCTCGACGGCGTCGTTCTCCGCCACCAGTAGCCGCACCACCTTGCCCGGCATGGGCGCGACCAGCTTCCTGGGGCCGCCGCCGGCGGCTTCTCCGGCACGGCGCGACTTGAGCGTTCGCGGGTCGCGCACTTCCGCCTGACGGCGCACGCCGGCCAGCACCATGTGCAGGTCGCGGCCCACCACTTCCCGCTTGATCTCATAGGAACGCCCGCCCACCAGCAGCGAGAGCAGGTCGCGCTCGGGGAACACGGCGTCCAGCGCCAGTTCGCGACCGTCCAGCCGGCAGCGCCAGTCGTTGGGCTGGTCTCCGCGCTCCAGCTCCACGCGGTAGCTCTGGCCGTCGATGCGCACTTCGTAGGTCATTCCTGTTGGCGCAGCGCCTCCCGTCGCGCCGCCTGCTTCCATCCCGAGGGCCGCTCCGGAGCCGAGGGACGCGCTCCATTCGTCCTGACACCGGTCGGCACCTGGGCCGCCGAGTGTCCTTCGGCCTGAAACACGGCCGCAGCGATGGCCGCAATGTGATCCGCGGTCAGGCCATCGGTCGTCGCGGGAGTTTCCTCGGCCTTTTCCAGAAGCCGGTCGAGGAAGCCCGTGTCGAGCCTTCCCGCCAGGAAATCCGGATGACGCAGTAGGCGCCGGAACAGCGGCAACGTGGTCTTGATGCCGCCCACGAAGTACTCGTCCAAGGCGCGGGACAGGCGGGCCGCGGCTTCGGCGCGCGTCGGCGCGTGTGCCACCAGCTTCGAAAGCAGCGGGTCGTACTCCAGAGGCACGGTCCAGCCTTCGTAGATGCCGCTGTCCTCCCGGATGCCCGGGCCCGAAGGCGCCAGCAGCCGGGTGATCTTGCCGGGTGATGGAAAGAAGTTGTTGTCCGGATCCTCGGCGTAGATGCGGCACTCGATGGCGTGCCCCCGCATCTGGATGTCGTCCTGCCTGAAGGGCAGGCGCTCGCCCGCCGCGATACGGATCTGCCACTGCACCAGGTCGAGCCCGGTGACCATCTCCGTCACCGGGTGCTCCACTTGCAGGCGGGTGTTCATCTCCAGGAAGTAGAAGTTGCGGTCGGCGTCCACCAGGAACTCGACGGTGCCGGCGCTGGCGTAGCCGGCGGCGCGGGCTACACGCACTGCTGTTTCGCCCATGCGGCGCCGCATTTCGGCGTCCACCAGGGATGAAGGCGATTCCTCCAGGACCTTCTGGTGGCGCCGTTGCAGGGAGCACTCGCGCTCGCCCAAGTGGATCAGATGGCCGTGCTCATCGCCCAGCACCTGGACTTCGATATGACGCGGCCGCTCGAGCAGCTTCTCGATGTACACCTCGGCATCCCCGAAGGCGCGCTCGGCTTCACTTTGGGCGTCGCGGAACGCGGCCGCCAGTTCCTGGGGAGTGTCCACGCGGCGCATGCCTTTGCCGCCTCCACCAGCGGAAGCCTTGAGCAGTAGCGGGTAGCCGATTCTGGCCGCAACCTGTGCTGCTTTCTCGACCGATGCCAGGCCGCGCGCCGTCCCCGGCACCAGCGGTACGCCCGCCTGCTCCATGGCCTGCCGGGCGCGCGTCTTCGAGCCCATGCGTTCCATGGCCTCCGCGGGCGGCCCGATGAACTTCACCCCCGCTTCGACGCAGGCGCGCGCGAATCTTGCATTCTCAGAGAGAAAGCCGTAGCCGGGATGGATGGCCTCGGCCCCGCTGCGCCGCGCGGCCTCGAGGATTTTCGCCATGTTCAGGTAGGACTCCGTCGCCGCGGCCCCTCCGATGCAGCAGGCTTCGTCGGCTCGCCGGACGTGCAGGGAGGCACGGTCGGCCTCCGAGTACACGGCCACCGTGGCGATGCCCATCTCGCGGCAGGCGCGCAGCACGCGCACCGCAATCTCACCCCGGTTGGCGATCAGGATCTTGCGGAACATGGACGGATGCTTCGGTGCAACCCAGGCGACATCTCGATTCTAAAAGGAAAGGCCCCTCGCTTCGAGGGGCCTCGCTTTTCTGAGGAGGACTACAGCTATTGGCCGAGGGTCACGCCGCCAGGCGCGTGTTTTTCGGCTTCCGCGGCCCGTTTCTGTTTCACGGCCATGGTCTTCTCCACCATTTCGTCGGCCAGCTTGAGCAACTCGGCCCGCAGTTCCGGGTTGTCGCACTGGATGTCGGCTTTTTCCCGGTAGAGCAGGTTCAGGTAGGCCATGGCGTCGTCGTAGTCGGGGCGCAGGTCGATGGCCTTTTTCAGCAAATCGATCCCTTCCTCCACCCGCGTCGAGTTCGCCTGCACCAGCTCCGCACACACTTTCTTGTCTTTCAGCGGCTCGGTGGGCTGCAGGCCGATGGCTGCCCGCTTCTCCTGACGGAGCGCGTAGCTCTCCGTCCAGTCGATCACGGCGATGGAATAGTAGGTCTCGGGATCGTTGGGATCCACTTCCATCACCTTGCGGTGGTATTCCTTCGACTTGTCGAACTTCTTCATGTTGAAGTACAGCGAGGCGATGCCCTTCAGGCTTGTCAGGTCGCGCGGGTCGCCCTCCAGTACCTTGGAATACTGCTCGATGGCGAGTTCCGCCGTGCGCATGTTCTCCGGGCTTTCTACTCCGGGAATGAACTGCTGCGCGTAGGCCGTGGCCAGGTACAGCTTGGCGTTCTTGAGCTGCGGGTCGAGCTCGACGGCTTCCTTGAAGCGCTCGATCGCGTCCTCGTACTTGGCCTGTTTGTAGGCCTGCACGCCCTTGTTGAGGCGGTCCCGGGCCTTGAGCTTGTTGCAGCCGGAAGCGCCCAGCGCCAGCCCGGCCAGGGCCACCAGCAGCAGGATGCGTTGTGCGGTTCTCATCTTGGTCGGTTCTCTCCCTGAGGAGTCTACTGGCCGGCCTCGATCTTGGCGGTGATCAGGCCCACCTTGTCCACCTGGGCGGAGTGCGCGATGTCGATGACCTGCGCCACTTCTGAGAATTCGACGTCATCATCCGCCTTGACGAACATCACCCGCTCGGCGCGCGTCTTGTAGATGTCTTCCAGGCGGGTCTTGAGCGTCTCCCAGGTGACATCATCCTGGTTGATCTTCAACGCCGGGCGGCCCGGCGCCTTGATCAACTGCACCACAATCGTGCGATCCACGCTGGGCGGTTGCTGTTGCTGGTTGGGCGGCGGCGGCTGAGGTACCAGCGCCTCCAGCCCTTTGGGTGTCAGCGGCGTGATCACCATGAAGATGACCAGCAGCACCAGCATGACGTCGATCAGCGGCGTGATGTTGATGTCCGACTTGGGACCGCCACCTGGCCCTCCGATAGAAATTGCCATATGCCTTCTCCTCTACGGCTGGCCGCCGCCTCCGGGGGGCGGCGCCCCTTCCTTCCCGGCCAGCGGACGACGCTGCTCGGTCAAGAGGCCGAGCTGGTCCACGCCCGCCGAACGGACGTTATCCACCACCTCGACCACGTTCTTGTAGCGGGCGCGCGCGTCCGCGCGGATGTAGACGCGCTTGTCCACCCGGTTGGCGATGCGGTCCTTGACGCGCTGGGTCAGCTCATCCGGACCGATCTGCTCGGTGCCGAAGAACACCTTGCCGTCGCGCATCACGGCCACCAGCAGGGCGTCTTCCTTGTCGGCATCGGGCATCTGGACCGGGTTGTCGGTCTTGGCCAGGTCCACGCTCACGCCCTTCTGCAGCATGGGCGTGACCACCATAAAGATGATCAACAGCACCAGCATCACGTCCGCCATGGGCGTGACGTTGATGTCGGAGTTGATCGGCAACTTGCGCTTGACTGCCATGCCTGGACTCCCGCGGCCGTCTTACGACGCCCGCTTCACGACCTGCCGCCGCTTCAGGAAGTAGTCGATCAGCTCGCTCGAGGAGTTGTCCATCTCCACGTCGAAGGCCTCGACCTTGGCGGAAAAGTAGTTGTACATCATCACCGCCGGGATGGCGACGAACAGCCCGATGGCGGTGGCCACCAGAGCTTCGGAGATGCCGCCCGCCACGGCGCCCAGACCGGTCGCCTTCTGCTCTGAAATCTGCTTGAAGGCGTTGAGGATGCCGACCACGGTGCCCAGCAGCCCGACGAAGGGAGCCGTGGCGCCGATAGTGGCCAGTCCGCCCAGGCCGCGCTTCAGCTCGGCGTGCACGATGGCTTGCGCCCGCTCCAGTGCGCGCTTGGAAGCTTCGATCTGCTCGCCCGCCAGTTCCGTGGATTCCTGGTGCGCGCGGAACTCCTGCAAGCCCGCGGTCACGACCTTGGCCAGGTGGCTCTTCTTGTTGCGCTCGGCCACGCGGATGGCTTCATCCAGCTTGCCCTCGCGCAGCGCTCCCGCCACCTGCGGCGCGAACACGCGCGACTGCTTGCGGGCCGCGCTGTAGGCGATCCAGCGATCGATCATCACGCCGATCGACCACGCCGACTCGATGAACAGGATCACCACCACGATGCGCGCCAGCCAGCCCATCTGCTTCCACAGTGAGACTGGATCCCATCCCACCTGGCCGCCGCCTTCCTGGAGCATCCACATCGCCACCAGCGGGGACTGGGTAAGAACAAAGGTTGTTAGATTTGTCAGGACCATGACTCGGTTTTCTCCTCCTCAGAAACTTCGGTAAGACCGGGTTTTTCGGGTGCGGTCGTGAGATTGCCTTGCCGGGGGCTCGCGCCCTTTGCTTCCGGGCCTCCGCCCGCCCGGGTTCCGGCTTCAAAACTCCCTTGGGAAGGCTTGCCCTCCCGTTTCAAACTCGCTTAACCGCCGGCCAGCGTAAAGTTGACGGTGATCGTGGTTTCCACTTCCACCGGCTCCCCGTTCAGCAGATACGGGCGGTAACGCCACTGCCGTACCGCGTCCAGCGCGGCCTGCTGCAGCATGGGGTGGCCGCTGACCACGCGCAGGTTCTCGATGACCCCTGTCTTGCTGATAATGGCCTGCAATACGACCTGGCCCTGCACGCGGGCCATCTTGGCCATGGCCGGATACAACGGCTTGGGCTGGCTGATGGCGTTGCCTTCCACCACGCCCTGCGACACGCGGATGCGCTGCGGGGTCACGGCCTTGGGCACGGCTACAGTGGTCGAGCCGATGATGCCGCCCAGCACGCCTCCCATCGAGCCGCCGGGCACGCCGCCCGGTACGCCGCCCACCACTCCGCCCATCGCCGACACCGGCGGCGGCGCTTCTTCTTCCTTGATCATCGCCACCTTCTGGGGAATCTTGGTCGGCGAGCGAAGCTGCCCGTCGATGATGTCCGTCTGCACCACCTTGACCGCCCGGATCACTTCCGCCGGGGGCGGCGGAGGAGGCGGCGGCGGGGGCGGCGCCACCAGGAAGGTCGTAAGCTGCGCCTTGGGCAGGGCCTCGGTATAGATGAGGGGGATCAGGATCATGATCATGATCAGGAACGCCTGCAGCACGAACGACAGCAGCGTCGTCCATTTCTGCTTGGTCTTGAACCGGCTGGTGGATTCGATCAGGCTGTCTTCAAACATACACTTCTCTCCCTTGCCTGCACTCCCTCACGATGTTAGACACCGCCGGGGCCCGCTTTGCTCCAATCCCCTCCGGCCTCCGGCGAGGCCCAGTATCTTACGCCTTTGCGCGGATTTTTTCTCGCTCCCGCTTGGAACCTTCCCCCGCCACGGCGACCGGACCCCGGCCCTCTTTTTGAGCCTTCCTTTCGTAGTACAGCACCACCAGCGGCGCCGCGATGCCGAACGAAGAATAGGTCCCGACCAGGATGCCGACCACCAGGGCGAAGGAAAACCCGTTCAGCACCTCGCCCCCGAAGAGGTACAAGGATAGCACCGTCAGGAATGTCAGGCCCGAAGTCAGGATGGTCCGGCTCAGCGTCTGGTTGATGCTTCGGTTCATCACCTCCGCCAGCGGCGCCCGGCGCATCAGCTTCAGGTTCTCGCGCACGCGGTCGAAAATCACGATGGTGTCGTTCATCGAGTAGCCGACCAGGGTCAGGATGGCGGCGATCACCGTCAGCGAAATCTCCTTGTTGGCCACCGAGAAAGCGCCCACCGTGATCAGCGTGTCGTGAAACACCGCCACGACGGCCGCCGCACCGTACACCGGCTCGAAGCGCACCGCAATATAAATCAGCATGCCGGCCAGCGAATAGAGCGTCGCCAGCAGGGCCTGCCGCCGGAGCTGCGCCCCCACCTGCGCCCCCACGATCTCCACATTGCGCACCCCGAAGTCGGAGACGAAGAACTCCTCCTGCAGCGTCTGCAGCACCGCGGCATCCACCCGGCCCTTCAGCTCTTCCACGGAGCTGAGCACGCCGCCGCGCTCTTGGTCGCGGTAGTCGGTGATGGATTTCGCGATCTCGGCGTAGCGCGCTGCGGCATCGCTGCCGGCCCGCAGCGGATCGCGCGCCAGCAGGCGATCCTGCAGCGCTCGCGTGCCGGTGTTGTTCAGGTCTAGCTTGCCGGCCGGCGCGTCCTGGCCCAGCGCCTGGATGATGGCCAGTTTGCCCTGGTCCAGGGCTTCCTCGGTGGTGGCCCTCTGCTCCAGCGCGATGATGACTTCGTTGTTGCCCGGCGCGCCGTAGCGCTGGATGCGGGCGTTCGAGAGTCCCGCCGCCTGCATGTCGGCGCGGATCTTGTCCTCGTTCGGCGGGTGGCTGAACTTCACGTAGACCAGCGTGCCGCCCTTGAAGTCCACGCCCAGGGGAACGCCCTGCCAGAGGCGCCACGAGCCCGCCCGCAGCCCCAGCGAGACCAGCCCCACCAGCAGCAGGATTACGGAGCCGCCCATGAAGAGCCACTTGCGCCCCAGGAAGTCATAATTCGCGTTGCGAAACAGTTCCACTGGTCGTTCCTACTCTCCTAGATGCTCAGGGCGGCGCCCCGTTCCTTGCGCTGCAGGATGGCGTCGAAAATCACCCGCGAGACGAATACCGCCGTGAACAGATTGGCCAGCAGGCCGAAGGTCAGTGTGACCGCGAACCCGCGCACCGGCCCGGTGCCGAAGATGAACAGGATGGCCGCCGAAACGATGGTGGTCACGTGCGTGTCCACGATGGTGAGCCAGGCGCGCGAAAAGCCCTGCTCCACCGCCGAGGGCGCCGTCTTGCCGCTGCGCAATTCTTCCCGGATGCGCTCGAAGATCAGCACGTTCGAATCCACGCCCATGCCGACCGTCAGGATCACGCCCGCGATGCCGGGCAGGGTCAGGGTCGCCCCGCTCAATCCCAGGAATCCCAGCAGGATCACCAGGTTCAGCAGCAGGCCGACGTTGGCGTTGATGCCCGCCCAGTGGTAGTAGAGCAGCATGAATCCCATCACGGCCACCAGGCCGATGATGGCGGCTTTCACTCCGTCCTTGATGGAATCCGCGCCCAGCGACGGCCCTACCGTGCGCTCCTCGCGGTACTGGATGGAGGCCGGCAGCGCGCCCGAGCGCAGCTTGAGCGCCAGGTCCCGCGTCTGCTGCTCGGTGAAAGTGCCGGTGATGCGCCCGCTGTCGCGGATGGGCTCCTCGATGCGCGCCACCTCGACCACGCGGTTATCCAGCACCACGGCCAGGTTGTCACCCACGTGGGCGCTGGTGAAGGCAAAGAAGCGGCGGCCGCCCTCGCCGGTCAGGTCGAAGCTGACCGCCGGGCGTCCGTATTCGTCGCGGGTGGCCCGGGCGTCGCGCAGTTCCTGGCCCGCCACCGCCGAGGCGCGCGAGATCAGGTACCACTCTTCTTGCGGGCCGCCGTCGCGGCGCGCGCTGGTCGAGCCCCGCAGCAACACCGCGTCGGCCGGCAGGATGCCGCCGTTGGCCGCCACCGCTTCCTGCTCGCTGGCGTAGGGTCCGCCCAGCGACTGCCGGATCTCCAGCAGCGCCGTGGACTGCATGATGTCTTTCACCCGCGCCGGGTCATCCACGCCCGGCAACTGCACCAGGATCTGGTACTGCCCCAGGCCATGCTCCTGAATGACGGGTTCGCTGACGCCGAGCGAATCCACCCGGCTGCGGATGGTCTCGATCGCCTGCTGCACGCTGCGCTCCTTCAACAGCGCCAGCGGCTGCGGCTTCATGCGCAGGGTCCAGCGGTTCTCCACCCCGGAGGTCATGTCCCAATCCGGCAGCGTCTCGGTCACGATGCGCCGCAGCTCCCCGCTCGACTCCGGGGCCACGCCGCCGATCTCGATCCGCTCCGGCTCGTTCTTCTCGTCGGGCAGCCGCATCTCGGCGTAGACGATGTTCGCCTTCCGCAGTTCCTCCTTCAGACGCTCGATCACCCGGTCCGATTCCGACTTGACCGCGTCATTCACCACCACCTGCAGGATCAGGTGGGTGCCGCCCTTCAGGTCCAGCCCCAGGTGGATGCGGCTCTGAATG
This sequence comes from Terriglobales bacterium, assembly GCA_035573675.1. NCBI lineage: Bacteria > Pseudomonadati > Acidobacteriota > Terriglobia > Terriglobales > Terriglobales bacterium. The sequence continues at coordinate 335,220 of DATMAB010000027.1, read as the reverse complement.
CTCTCCGCCAAGCCCTTGGCATCCCAGGTCCTGGGGATGCCGACGATGCCGAAGGCGAACGCCAGCACCACCACCACGATGAAGATCGTCTTGCCCAGCAGGTTCTTTTTCATCAGGACGATTTCGCCCTACCGAATCGCAGCCCCTCGGTCTAACTCTTGCTTTCTTCCGCCGGCGCCACGGAGACCACCGCCGACCGCGCGATCTCCAGCCGCAGATTGTCCGGCGGCACCCGCAGGTGGATGGAGTCCTCGCGCAGTCCGATGATGGTGCCGCGGATGCCTCCGCTGGTCACCACCTTGTCCCCGGCCTTCAGGTTGCCCAGCATCTCCTGCCATTTCTTCTGCCGCTTCTGCTGCGGCAGGATCAGCAGGAAGTAGAAGATGGCGAAGATGAAGACCAGCGGCAGCCACAACAGCCAGCCGCCGCCTTCCCCGCCGCGCTGCTGCTGCCATACCAGGAACCCGAAGTTGTGCCAGACCATCACACCCCAACCGCTCTTCCCATGCGTCCGAGCGCACCCGGAGCACGCCTTCCCTGGAATCTGTCACTGGGAAATCCGAATCCGTCTCCGGCATCCCGGCCCAGTTTGAGCCTTTGTTGCTTCTGTGGATGGGACTTTCCCGAACCTGCCCTGTTCCGTGGATTCGCGGGGAGCCTTAGGCTGTCGTGCAGTCACCGGACGGAAATCCGGCCAAATCCCCAAGTTTTATAGCATGCCGGACGCGCCGCATTGTGTCAAGGTAGAAGGCCAGATTGTGCACCGTGTTGAGCGCCGCCGCCAGCGGCTCGCCGCTCGCGTACAGGTGCCGCAGATACGCCCGCGAGTATCGCGCGCACACCCGGCAGCCGCAGCGCGCGTCGATCGGCCCCTGGTCCCGGGCGTAACGCGCGCTCTTGATCTGTACCTTGCCCTCGGACGTGTATAGCAAACCGTGGCGTGCCGCCCGCGTGGGCAGCACGCAATCCATCATGTCGATGCCCAGCCGCGCGTAGGCGGTGATCTCCTCCGGCGTCCCTACGCCCATCAGGTAGCGCGGCTTGTCCGCCGGAAGGAACGGCAGCGTGGCCTCCACCATCTCCCGCGTCGCCGTCCGCGGCTCGCCTACGCTCAGTCCTCCGATGGCGTACCCGTCAAAACCGATTCCCACCGTCCTCTCCGCCGACTCCCGCCGCAGCTCTGCGTGCATCCCACCCTGCACGATGCCAAACAGCGCCTGGGAAGCTCCGCTCAGACTGCTGCCGTCATCCTGAGCGAGGCGCCTTTGCTTGTCATCCCGAGCGAAGGACGACGGAGTCGCAGACGACGGAGTCCGGAGTCGAGGGACCCCTATCCCCTGCTCGGCCGCTCGGGATTCACCACAAACCACATCACCCCACGGCACCTCGCCCTTATGCTCGTCAAAGTACCGCTTACACCGTTCCGCCCAGCGCAGCGTCAGCTCCATGGACTCCCGCGCCCGCCGCTTATCGGCCGGGAACTCCGTGCACTCGTCGAAGGCCATGATGATGTCCGCGCCCAGCGCGATCTGCGCCGCCGTCGCACTCTCCGGGGTGAAGAAGTGCGTGGAGCCATCGAGGTGCGAGCGGAATTCCACGCCCTCCCCACTCAGCTTGCGCAGCTCGTTCAGGCTGAAGACCTGGTATCCGCCGGAATCGGTCAGCAGCGCTCGCCGCCAGCCCATGAAGCCGTGCAGGCCGCCCGTCTGCCGCACCACTTCGCATCCCGGCCGGAGATACAGGTGATAGGTATTGGCCAGCACCAGCTCGACGCCCAGCTCCTCCAGCGTCTCCTGCGGAACGCCTTTTACGGATGCCAGCGTGCCCACCGGCATGAACACCGGAGTCTGGACTTCGCCGTGCGGCGTGATCAGCCGCCCGGCGCGGGCAGGGCCGGACCGCGCCTCGATTTGGAATGTGAGCGAGATAGGCTGTGATTCTAAACGAGAGTAACGAAGCGACCCGCTGGCGTGGGCTTCGTATCAGGGCACGACTTCAGTCGTGCCAAACCGGCAGCCGCCTCATCGCGCTGCCTTCCCGAGCGAGCGCGACCGATATCGGAGCGAAGGCGATGTTGGAGGGAGTGCGAGCGAGGGAAGGCAGCAGATTACTTCCCGTTTTTTTCGTATCGTTCCTTGAACTTCCCCAGATGCACCACCGCCCGGTCCACCGTGCCGCGTCCTAGTTCCTGCTCCCCGCTGCGCACGGTGACGCGCAAGGTGTAGAAGCGGCCGTCAAAGGCCTCCACGACTGCTTCCGCCCGCACTCGCGTACTGATGCCCACTGCCGCACGATGCTCGATGTGGATGGCCGTGCCCACGGTAATCTCACCTTCATCGCAGAAGGGCTGCAGCGCGTGGAACGCCGCCGTCTCCATCAGGCGGATCATGTCCGGCGTGGAATACACCGGAGGCAGGCTCTCATGATGGTAGGTCAGCGTGTGCTCGAAGCGCACTTCTTCTTCCGCCTCGCCCCGCGTCCCTATCGGAACTTCTTTCGCCATCCTTCGTGTGACCTTTGTGCCCTTCGTGGTCGGCTTTTCGAGTTCACAGGTCGCAGATCACAGTTCGTAGCTCTCTGTGTTCCCTGTGTCCTCGCTGGTCAAGCGGCCTTCCGCGCCTGCCGCTCCCTTTCAATCCCGTCCAGCGCTTGCCACAGCGCCCGCGCCGCCTTCTCCGCGGCCTCCAGCGCTTCTTCCTGGGACCCGACACCTGACACCTGAGACCACAACTGTTCCCGCCAGACCTTCGAGTGCTGAACGTCCGCCGTCGTATGCAACGTGAAGTACGCGCACGTCTTCGCATCTGCGCCATACCACTCGCGCAGCCCGCGCGCCTTCGCCTGCGCCACGCGCGGCACTTGCGACTCGTAGGCGTAGAACGAGGCCAGCGCTTCCACCGGGGTGCCTTCCTGTGCGATGCGACGGAAGGTCGCCATCAGCTCCCGCACGGCGGCCACCGGCTCCCGCCTGGCCACCGTGGGGCGGTCCGCCCCCATGCCCTCGGCGAAATCCAGCCACAGCTCGTGGTGGACCGGCCCGCCGTCGGCGCCCAGTTCGTCGGCGCGATTGGCCAGGATGGCGCCACGCAACCCGCCGTCCACCGTCCGTGCCGCCAGCTCCCCGAGATACTGCGGGAACGCCGCCACGTGATGGTAGTAGTCCGCGGCGTACTCGCGCAGGTCCTCGCGCGTCAGCTTCCCCGCGCTCCAGGCCTGGTAGAAGGGATGGCACAGCAGGTCGTACTTGGCGATGCGCGCGTCCAGTTCGGCGAGAAACTGTTCCTTATTCATGGCGACTCCTCAGTGTTGCAAAGGACTGCAGAAGGAACTATACGGGAGCGCGCCACAGTCAGACAATCGGGTGTCGTGGCCGGCCAGCCTGCGAACCGCTGCTAAAATCTTGCCTTGGCTGAATACTGAGTGCTGACCGCTGAGTGCTGATGTCTTTCACCGAACACTACGATCTTGTCGTCATCGGCGCCGGGCACGCCGGCTGCGAGGCCGCCATGGCCGCGGCGCGCATGGGTTTGCGCACCGCGCTGTTCACGCTCAACACCGACCTCATCGCGCAGATGTCCTGCAACCCGGCCGTGGGCGGTATTGCCAAGGGACACCTGGTTCGCGAAGTGGACGCCCTCGGCGGCATCATGGGAGAGGTCACCGACGCCGTCGGCATCCAGTTCCGCCTGCTCAACACCTCGCGCGGCCCCGCCGTCTGGTCGCCCCGCGCCCAATGCGACAAGCAGCAGTACCGCCTCAAGATGCGCCAGGTGCTCGAGTCCCAACCCAATCTCACCGTCAAGCAGGCCGAGGTGGTGGATCTGATCGTCGAAGAGCTTTCAGTTCCCGGTTCTCAGTTTTCAGAAACTGCTTCCGAGACTGAGAACCGAAAACTGAAAACTGAGAACTCGCGCCGCCGCGTTTGTCGCGGCGTGCGCCTCCACGACGGCCGCTCCATCGGCGCGCAGGCCGTCATCATCACTACCGGCACCTTTCTCAACGGCCTGATCCACTGCGGCGAGCAGACCCATCCCGCCGGACGCGCCGGCGAACCGCCCTCCCAGCTCCTGGGCGAAGCGCTGAAGCTGCTCGGCCTGCGCGGCTGCCGCCTCAAGACCGGCACGCCCCCGCGCCTCGACGGACGCACCATCGACTGGTCCGCCTTCCAGCAGCAGCCCGGCGACCCTGAGCCCACGCCTTTCAGTTTCCGCACGCGGCGCATCACCCGCGAGCAGGTGCCCTGTTACATCGCCTTCACCACCGCGGAGACGCATCGCATCATCGCCGAGAACGTCCATCGCTCGCCCATGTACAGCGGCCAGATCAAGTCCATCGGCCCGCGCTACTGCCCCTCGATCGAAGACAAGATCGTCAAGTTCCCGCACCACGCCCAGCACCAGATCTTCCTCGAGCCCGAGGGCCTGGACACGCACTCCATCTACGTCAACGGCATGTCCACCTCCATGCCCGTGGACGTGCAACTGGCCATGATCAAGTCCGTCCCCGGTCTCGAGCGCGCCGAGATGCTGCGCCCCGGCTACGCCATCGAGTACGACTCCATCGATCCCACCGAACTCGAGCGCACTCTTGAGACCAAAAAGATCGCCGGGCTCTTCCTCGCCGGCCAGATCAACGGCACCTCCGGATACGAAGAAGCCGCCTGCCAGGGCATCATGGCCGGCATCAACGCCGCCCTCAAGGTGAAGGGCGAGCCGCCGCTCATACTCGACCGCACCGAGGCCTACACCGCCATCCTCATCGACGACCTCGTCTCCAAGGGCACCAACGAGCCCTACCGCATGTTCACCTCGCGCGCCGAGTTCCGCCTCCACCTGCGCATCGATAACGCCGACCGCCGCCTCACGCCCCACGGCCGCCGCGTCGGCTTGATCGGCGACGACGCCTGGCGCGACTTCCTCGCCAAGCAGGAGCGCATGCGGAGTCTTGCAGGGCTGCTCGAGAAGACGCGCCTGACGGATCAGATGCGCAAAGTGCTTCTCTCTGAGAACCGGGAACTGGGAACTGAGAACTTGGAGGGCACCCTCGCCCAGCTCCTCAAGCGCCCCGAGGTCCGCATCGAGCATCTCGCGCCGGTGCTGCGAAGCTCTGACCACACGCCACTGACCACTGACCACTTGGAATTGAAGTCCGTCGAGACCGAGATCAAGTACGAAGGCTACCTGCGCCAGCAGGAGCGCGCCATCGAGCGCCTGAAGAAGGCCGAGCAGCGCTCCATCCCCGACTGGTTCGACTACGCCAGTGTCAGCGGTCTCTCCCGCGAGATGAAGGAAAAGCTCGAGCGCGTCCGTCCGCGCACCCTCGCCCAGGCTTCGCGCATCCCCGGCGTCACCCCCGCCGCCGTCTCCCTGGTAAACGTCTACATCGAGATCCAGTCCCGCCGCTTCAGGGAATCATTGGCTCATAGATTGACTGATTCAATGATTCACTGAATCAGTCGCCCTTGACCGCGCTCTTCGCTCTCGCCACTTCCGGCCTGGTCGCCTGCTCCCCGCCGCTGACTCTCAGCAGCCGCGCGTAATACTCCGCTGCCGTTTCGCTCTTCCCCGCCGACTCCGCTGCCCGCGCCGCCCCGTACAGCGCGTTGAACCGGTCCGGAGAATCCTTCAGCACGGCCTCGTACTCGGCCAGCGCATGTGCGGGTCGCTGCTGTTCCAGCAACAGGTCGGCCAGCATCTCGCGCGCCGGCACGATGGGCGGATACGCGATCGCTCCCAGCTCGCCGTCATCTTCGCGGTCGGCCGCGCGCCGCATCCGCTGTTCCGCCTCCGCCGCCTTGCCTTCGGCCTGCGCCACCCACGCGCGCGCCGTTTCCACTTCCAGGTCTCCCGGATGCCAGCCGTACCCGGAAGTATCCCCACCGATGCCCCGCACCGCAGCCCTCAGCTTCGCCAGTTCCTTTCTGGCCATTTCCGCGTCGCCGCTCCGCGCCGCGCCCACGGTCCGCGTCCAGTGCACCAGCGCCTGCGCCTCCGCGCTGGCGTTCTGCGGAACCCACAGCGCCGCCGCCTCGCTCCACTGCCGGCGCTCCAGCACGTACCGCGAGCCTGTCAGCGCGTACCCGAAGGCGCCACGCCGCCCGCTCCATTCCTTCTGATTCTTCGCGATGGCCTCCGCTTCCTTCGCCAGCCGCGCCGCTTGCTGTTCTTCGCCGCACTGCAAGGATGCGTACGCCGCGTAGTCCATGGCATGCAGCTTGTCGCTCAGGCCCTGTTTCCCCTGCGCCATCGCGGCCTCGGCCGCCTCGATCGCCGAAAGGTTCGACGCCTCCGACTCCTGCCACAATCCCAGCCGTGTGAAGATGTGGCTGGGCATGTGCCGCGCGTGCGCCGAAGCGGGCGCGATGGCCGCGTACCGCCGCGCCGCCGCCAGGCCCTGCTCCGCGATCCCCGGATGATCGAAGCTGTGGATCAGGTAGTGCGCAATTCCGGGATGGTTCGGCATCCCGGGCAACAGCTCGTTCAGGATCCGCCCTGCCTTCTGCTGATTGGCATAGGTCTTGTCCTTCGGGTCCGCGGTGGCCAGCAGCGAGAGCGCATAAAAGATGGCGGCCTCGCGGTCCTCCGGATGCTGCTGGTGCATCTCCGCCATGGCCTGCTCGTAGGCCACCGCGCGGGTGTGGAAGTCCTTCGTCTCCCAGCCACGGTAGAACGTCTTCAGCGCCGCGATGTACGCCTGCTCGCGCGGCGTCGCCGCCATCTTTTCCGCCTTCTCCACCAGCGCCAGGCCGCGCTTCAGGCTTTCCTTTTCCGGAGGATCCCACAGCGGATGCCACAGGCTCATGGCCTGGCCCCACAGCGCCATGGCGCACTTCGCATCCTGCTTCTGCGCCGCCGCGAACGTCCGTTCCGCCTCGCCGTACCAGAACGAATGCAGCAGCGCCACGCCGCGCTCCATCTGCTTCTGTACCGCCGGCGCGCACGAGGTCGGAAAGCTCACCGTGCCCAGTTGCTCCGCCGTCAGCTCGTGCCCCTGGTGCCCCTCATCCGCCAGCGCTGCTGGAACGAAAAGAGCCACGCACACAACCCACAGAATCGTTTTCATTGATTCCCTTCCTGCAACTCTCAGTCCCGAGCGAAGCGCGGGACCCCTACTGCAATCACCTATTCAAATTAGGGGACTCAGTTCTGCCACAATCTCTGCTGCCAAGCTTCGGCGATGACTCAACCATCCAAGAATCCGCAGCACATGCCACTCGGCATAAGTCCGCTGCAGGAGGACGACGTATCGTAGCCCAGCAGCGCTGGGTAGCGAATCCCATCGAGGGCACAGTGCCGTAGGCACGACGCCATCGCAGTTCGTGGTTCGCAGTTCACCGTTCGCCTTTCCTGCCTCCTGCCGCCTGGCTCCGTGTCCCTCTGTCCCCTCTGTGGTTAATGCTTTTCAAACACCAGGCTGCAGCAGGTCACACCGGCTTCCGCCTTCAGCAACTCGGAAACGTCCACCGCCGCGACCTTGATCCCCTGCTGCTCCAGCCGCCGCAACGTCTTCTCGTACGCCGCCGGATAGACCACCGTACCATCGATCAGCAGCGCGTTCCCTGCGGTGGGCTCCGACTCATCCACCTCGACAAACTCCGCGCCCCCGAACGCTCCCGTCTCCACCATCTGCGGATTGACCAGCAGCATATTCTCCCCGACCTGGGTCACCGCCGTCTTCAGGTGCAGGCAGCCGCGCACTTCGACCGGCACGACTTTGTATCCCCGCGGTTCCACCAGTTTGGCCAGTTGCTGAATGCCCGCGTCGTTGGTCCGTGCCGTGCGCCCCACGTAGAGCGTGCGGCCCGACTGCAGCACATCGCCGCCATCCAGGGTGCCCGGCGCTTCAATACGCACCAGCTCGCGATACGGCTCCAGCGCCCGCGCCACACTCGCCGTCTCCGCCCGCCGCGACTCCGCCCCCGGCCGCGTCACCACCGCCACTTCATCCAGGACCACCGCCGCGTCCTCGACGAACACTGAGTCCGCCAGCTCGGGTTCTTCGGGCAGGCTCTGTACTTCGCAGCCCAACCCGCGCAGGCAGGCCTCGTACTGCTCATGCTGCTCCGTCGCCCGCTGCGCATCGATGGGCTTGCGCTCCAGGTGCGTCAGCTCGCACCGCCCGATCGCCCGGCTCACCGCCCGCGTGATCGCCATCTTCACGGCCGTTCATTGTAACCGCCCCGAGCGCGAGCCCTGGGCCTTACTGGTTCCTTCCGTTCCTTGGTGCCCCGCTGATTTTCGGAGGAACACCGCCGATGGTGCCCACGTTCGCGCCGCGCTCTTCGGCGCTGACGTGGGCCACGCTTCCACCGCCTCTAGTCTCCCCTCTCTGCGGTTGCCCACCCTTGTTGCTCCCGCTGTGGGAGCAATAGGGTGGGAGAACAAGGACGTGGCGTCAACACGAGCTATTCTGTGTCGCGACCACGATCGGATTCGTGGAGCCGCACAGCTTCAGCCCGCAGGGCGGCCTTTGGGTGAGCCCGGCGCGTCAGAGTGTGCGTGAGAACTGCCTTCGGGGTTTCGAGGTGGCCCAAAGCTTTCATCTTCCAGCCCGCGAAGCCTGCCCCGAGCGAAGTCGAGGGGGGCGGCATTCGTTAGCCCGGCGCGGAAGTGCTGGGTAGAAAGTGGAAGATGAACGAGCCCCGTAGGTATTTGTGTCGTACCTGGAGGCGGCTTTCAAGTGTGGAACGAACAGGACATTCTTAGCCGCGAAGCGGCGCAAGATTTGTAGCCCACGGCGTAAGCCGTGGGCGGGAGTGGGGACAACCCGAGCCCCAGAGGGGCGACAGAACGGCTACGACACAAACACCGCAGGGGGCGGCACACCACTTCTCACGCACACTCGTCAGCGCTGGGTGAGGAAAGGAGAGAATGTCGAGCCCCGCAAGGGGCGGCACACCCGACTACTGCTCCGGCTCGCAGAAGGCCGCAGTCTTGCGCCTTCTGTTGGCCGCAGGGACCGCTAAGGTTGGCTTTCCATCACAGTCCGCAGTCCTCTGTGGCCTCCGTGGGTTAATCGGGTCTGTTCCTATCCCGTCTTCGCCGCCCCGCCGGCGTACATCGCGCTGGCGATTGACATCAGCAGTAACAGCACGCTGAGTTGCAGCGCGTTCCGCGGCTCGATGGTCGTGCTCCTCGCGATGCTCTCCCCCACCGGGCTGATCGAGACCAGCCGGTAAATCACGGCCACCACGCCCACCACCATTCCCCACTGATACGTGAACTTGGCAATTGCCTGGATGCGACCCATGGAACCCCCTGTACGGCAATCAGAAAGCCGCTTACGAAACTTTGAGAACGGCCGGCGTGAAGCAGGCCAAATCTACTTCGCTCCGCCCGCTTCCGTCCGGCGCCGCAATTCGCTGAAGAAGTTCAGCACCACGCGGAGCTGGATGGGCGGCCCCTGATTGAACATGGGCCGCACCATCAGGAACCGCTGTCCATCCGCAGAGATGTCCCACACGCCTTCGCGGCGCGGGTGCACGTCATAGGATCCTTCGAACAGCAGTCGCGGCGGCGAGGCGCTGAAGCCCGACTTCGTTGTCACCGCCACCGCCATCACCTAGTTGTCGTTGCGGTAGAACAGCTCCCGCCCGTTACGTGCCCACAACCCCCCGAAGCCGCCGGCCGACGACACCTGGTACTTCCCTCCCGCGCCCCCTAGCGCCTGCACGTAGACTTCGTCCCGGCCGGTCTCATCCGAGGTGTAGGCGATCCATTGCCCATCGGGTGAGATCTTCGGATCGCGCTCGTTGAAGGGCGTCTGCAGGAACGGCTGCGGCTTGCGTTCTCCGTCGAGCGGCAGCAGCCATAGATCGCCCCGCGTCTCCGACTCGTAATTGGTATACGCCAGCCACTTGCCATCGCGCGACACCGTGCCTAGATGGATATGAAGCCCGGTGCTGGCCAGCGTTTCCTCCGTCCCGCTTCCGTCCGCGTTCTTCCACAGGATGGCGCGTGGAGCGTCGCTGATTGTGGAACTGTAGGTCACATGTTTGCCGTCCGCCGACCATGCCGGCGACTCGTCTTCGCCTGCCTGGAAGGTCAGCCGTGTCAGCGTGCCCCGCTCCAGGTCGTACACCCAGATGTCGTCGCTGGGAGGCAGCATGTGCACCGCCACCTTCTTTCCGTCCGGCGAAAGCATGGGCTGTTCGAAGGCTGCCGACGCCAGTCCTGTCGCCTGCGTCGTTCCCTTGCGATCCACCCATACCAGCTCGCGCGGTTCTTCCGTGCCCCGGCCGGCCACGTACAGCAGCGTCCCCTCCGGTGAGAACGCCGCCTCGGCGTTTCCCGCCGTCCGGTTCATGAACACTTCCTCCAGCACCGGCACGGGGGAACCGGTAACTTCCAGCCGCTTCACGTCGAACGGCACCGCCATCAGCATCCCGGCGCGCGCATAGACCAGATGACCGGTCGGCGAGTAATGGGGATTGGACCCACCCTCCAACAGCGTGCGCCACCTTCCCGTCTCCAGGGAGAGCACGGCGATGCGCGCATCCTCCCAGTTCGCCGAGAGGCCCTGGATCGCGAACACCACTTCCTTTCCTCCCGGCAGGAACTCCGGCCAGCGATGGCTCACCTCCCTCTGGCTGGCATCCAGACGCGTCAGTTCCTCGGCCTTTCCCCCCTTCGCCGAAACGCGCCGCAGGCCGTTGTTGCCCGGAAGCCCGAACACGATCGTGTCGTCCGGCCCCCAGCTCGCCCCACGCCCCTCCGGCGCATCGCTGATGATCAGCGGCGCACCGCCCGAGAGCGCTGCTTTTTTCAGCTTCCCGCCGGCGAAGAATGCCACCCACTTCCCGTCCGGCGAAAAGAACGGATTCAGCGCATCCTCACTGCCCGGGATCGGTTTGGCTTCCAGTTCGCTCACCGAGTGCAGGAACAACTGCCAGCCTCCGGTGCTCTGCGCGGCGCGATAGACGAAATACCGGCCGTCAGGTGAGACCGCGATCGCATTCGTCAAGCCGGTGAACAACACCGTGGAAGCCGGCAACGTCACCGCGAAGCGCTTGGCCACTTCCGGTGCCGGCGCGCTGCCTCCCCACCGGTAGCCTGCGCTCAGCGCGACCGCCACCAGCGCCATCGCTGCCGCCACCCCCCACCCCAGCCGCTCCCGCGCCTTGCGCTGGGGAGCGGCCATCGCCGCAGCCGCCGCTGTCGAGCCCCCTTCCGCAATCCACCGCAGCTCCCGCTTCACATCCGCTGCGCTCTGCCAGCGCTCCTCCGGGTCTTTCGCCAGGCACGTCCTCACCACGTGCTCCAGCGCCGCCGGAGCCAGCGGCTGCACCCGGGTGATCGGTTCCGGATCCTTCTCCAGGATTGCGCTGGCCACGCTCAACTGGCTCTTGCCTTCGAACGCGCGCTTTCCCGTCGCCATCTCGTACAGCACCGCGCCCAGGGCGAAGATGTCCGTGCGCGCGTCCGCTTCCTTCCCTTCGACCTGCTCCGGCGACATGTACTGAAAGGTGCCCACCACCGTTCCATGCTGGGTCAGTGGAGTGGCGGGACTCGCCGGGCTCACCGGAGTGGGCGCCGTGATGGCCGTCGCGAGCGTGCCCGACCCCACCGCCGCCGTTCCTTTCGCCAACCCGAAATCCAGCAGCTTCGCTCCCGACTTCGTCAGCATGATGTTTCCCGGCTTCAGATCGCGGTGCACCACGCCCTTCCGGTGCGCCTTGTCCAGCGCATCCGCCACTTCCATCCCGATCTTCAGCACCTGCTCGGTCGCCAGCGCCCCTTTCTTCAGGCGCTCGGCCAGGGTCTCACCTTCCAGGTGCTCCATCACCAGGAAGTCGATGCCGTCCTGTGAGCCTACGTCGTGCAACGTGCAGATGTGCGGATGCTGGAGAGATGAAATGGCCCTGGCTTCACGCTCGAATCGCTGCTTGCGCTCCGGATCCGAGGAAAGATGAGAAGGCAGGACCTTGATTGCGACCGTGCGCTCCAGCCGCGTGTCGCGCGCGCGATACACCTCGCCCATCCCGCCCGCCCCGATGGGCTCCACAATCTCGTACGGTCCTAGCTTGGTACCCGAAGGCAGCGCCATCCGTGCCGCGCATTATAGTTGAGCCGTACGGCTCGCGGTTCACAGTTCGTAGTGCGCAGTTCGTAGTTCACAAGTTCATCGTTCACATTTCACCAAAGCCGGCTGCCCTACCCTTGTCGCTTCCGTTTTTTGGAGCCACAGGACGGGAGAGCCTTCTCGCCACGTCCTCTCAAGCAGAAACAAGCCTTTGTGCCCCAGGTCTGCGCCACGCCGTTTCGACGCAGGCGTAGGAGACGAAGTCGATTCGTATCAGGGCACGGCTTCAGCCGTGCCGACAGGCTGTGCAACAGAGCAGCTGGCTTTAGCCGCTGGCCTTCGACGTGCTCGCCGCCTTGGTGCCCCATGCCTGCGCCACGCTTTCGGCGCAGACGTGGGGAAACCCGCCCCTCGTCGCTCCCGTGTTTCCGGAGCGCTGACGTGCGGTCCGATGTTCCCCGGCCGCAGCCCCGCAGGGGCGGCAAATTTGTAGCCCAGGGTGGAGAGCGCAAGGAAGCGCAACGACCGCGCGCTCGGAACCCTGGGTAGGCTCTTAACAATCCCGCGCCCGACCGAGCCGGAGTCCGCCCCCGGCGGACGCAGGCGGAAGGAGGGCGCACAACGCCGCTCTAGCGTTTCCGTCTCCATCGGCCGCCCCCGATCACATGCTTCAGGGTCAAGCCCTCCATGTACTCCATCACGATGAAGTGCTCGCCCTGCTCCTCGCCGATGTCGTGGATGGTGCAGATGCCGGGATGATTCAGCGCCGAGGCCGCTCGCGCTTTCCGCTCGAAGCGCGCTAATGCCTGCGCATCGCGGGAAAGTTCTTGGGGAAGGAACTTCAGCGCCACCGGACGGCCCAGCCGCGTGTCCTCGGCCTTGTAGACCACACCCATCCCGCCGCCGCCCAGCTTTTCCACGATGCGATAGTGCAAGATGGTCCTGCCGACCACGCGCCCCGCCCCCGATGGCGGCGCATTATCGCGTCCCTTTTCGCCTTCGTGGTCCTTGGTGTCCTTTGTGGTTAAATCTTCGCGCCGTGCACACCGCCCACATCTCTGCTCTGCTCTCCCCCTTCATCCAGGCACTGGCCCCGGCGCAACTCCAAGGCATATCGACCTACATCGATGTATTGTTACGGTGGAATCAGCGCGTGAATCTCACCGCGGTACGCGACCCCGAGCAGATTGTCACCCGGCACTTCGGCGAATCGTTGTTCGCCGCCCGCCACCTGCTCACGCCCGCTGATACATCGACAGCCATCGATGTCGGCTCAGGCGCAGGATTTCCGGGCCTGCCCTTGAAGATCTACGCCCCCGCCCTCCGCCTCACCCTCATCGAGTCGCACGCGCGCAAGTCCGCCTTCCTGCGCGAGGTCATCCGCGCGCTCGGCCTCGTCGATGCGACCGTCTTCCACGGCCGCGCTCAGGACTTCCCCGCCCGCGCCGATCTGGTGACGCTGCGCGCCGTCGAAAAGTTCGAGCGCATCCTCCCCGTTGCCGCCCGCCTGGTCTCGCCCGGTGGCCGCCTGGCTCTATTAATCGGTGCCGGCCAGTTCCCCAGGGCCGCCCGCCTTCTTCCCGCCCTTCCCTGGTCGCCTCCCATCGCGCTTCCTCAATCCGCCAGCCGCGTTTTAGTGGTCGCGAGCGCACCCAGCTAGTTACGAATCACTCCGAGCATGAGTGGAAAAAGATGCGTCGTTTTCAGTGAATACCCAGCCCGATTCAACCGCTTGCGAGTCCCCTTGGGCACAAAAGTGGAGCTTGTACCTACCTGGTTAACAACAAGTGGCTGTCCTTTGGCCTTAGCTGTTCGGGCCAGGAACCTAATCCCTAACCTGTGGGACAATGGCTACATTTGGTACGGCATAACCTATATACATTACTAACTAAAGCCGATAAAAGTAACATGATAGTGGTAGGATAACCAAGGTAGTTAGTACAACTACTTGCATCCATCTAGGGACCATGGGCAATTGCTCCACGTGGAACAAACGTTCTACAGTCAATAGCCGAAGCAGTCACCACGAAGCCGAAATTGTTCCACGTGGAACAATCTCGTTGGGGTGCCAAGGGCTACCCAGGCCCCGCCCTTTATGGTTGCACAAATCTGGGGCATTGCGCGGTGCGAAACCGTAGGGTAGGCTGGGGTCAGCGATTCTCCAAACGACCTGATGGGACGCGTTATCGCGGTTGCCAATCAGAAGGGCGGCGTGGGCAAGACCACGACTGCCATCAACTTAGCCGCGTCCTTTGCGGCGGCGGAAGTAGCGACGCTGCTGGTGGACTGCGATCCCCAGTCCAACACCACCAGCGGCTTGGGCTTTACCCGCGACCCGGAACGAATCAGCACCTACGACTTGATCATGGCGGCGGCACCGGCTGAGGACGCGCTGCAGCCCACAGCGCTTGAAGGCCTCACACTGATCTCCGCGCACCGCAACCTGATCGGCGCCAACCTGGAGCTGGTGAGCGCGGAGCAGCGCGAGTATCGCTTACGGCAGGCGCTCGCACCGCTGCGCGAACGCTTCGCCTTCACGGTGATCGATTGCCCGCCGGCGCTGGATCTGCTGACGCTGAACGCGCTGGTGGCGGCGGACTCGGTGCTCATTCCGATGCAGGCGGAGTACTTCGCGCTCGAGGGCGTCACGGAACTGCTGAACACCATGGAGCGCGTGCGCGAGACGCTGAACCCGCGCCTGGAGATCGAGGGCGTGCTGCTGACCATGTTCGATGAGCGCACCAACCTGGCGCAGCAGGTGGCGGCGGAGCTGCGCGCGTTCTTCGGGGAGAAGCTGTGCGCGGCCACCATCCCGCGCAACGTGCGGCTGGCGGAAGCGCCGAGCCACGGGCAGCCGGCCTTACTTTATGATGTAAAGTCACGTGGAGCGGAAAGCTACCTGCGGCTGGCGAAGGAACTGATCGAGCGCGGGAGGAAGCGGGAAGTTTGCGCGAGCGAAGCGGCGGCAGAGGCGCTGAGCGAACCGGAGCAGGTGACCTCAGGGGCTGAAGCCCCATAGCTTGCGGTGGCGGCGTTTTCGGCACGACTGAAGTCGGCCCTGGTGCGAAGTGAAAAGCAAAACCCGAGGTCCCTCGGCTCGGGTTTCCCGCGCACGACAGCCGCACCGCGCTGATGCGCGGTGCGACCGTGGCGTAAGCGCGCGGGAGCCCTCCCTCGCCCGGGATGACAGCTTCTGAAGAGAGGAAACATTAGGAGGCAAAGTGCATGACGATGGACAAGCGGAAGGCCTTGGGGCGTGGGTTGGATGCGCTGCTGCCGTCGAAGCCGGCGGGAGGCGGGACGTCAAGGGCGGACGCTACGGCGGCAGCGCCCACAGCAGCGTTGACAGCGGCGACGGGCTCGTCTTCGTCCGCGGCGGCGGCAACCGCGGCAGCAGTGTTGGAGCGTGAGGCGGGCGGGGGACCGGGCGTAGTCGAGATCCCGGTGGACCAAATCGACCGCAGCCCGTACCAGACGCGGCACAAGATGCCGGAGCAGACGCTGGCGGAGCTGGCGGCGTCGATCCGCGCGACGGGCGTGGTGCAGCCGGTGCTGGTGCGGCCGACGGCGGGCGGGCGCTACGAGCTGATTGCCGGCGAACGGCGGTGGCTGGCTTCGCAGCGAGCGGGGAAGACGACGGTGCCGGCCATCGTGCGCCAGGTCTCGAACGAGCAGGCAGCGGAGATGACCATCATCGAGAACCTGCAGCGCGAGGACCTGAACCCAATGGAGCAGGCGCGGGCGTTCGAGAAGCTCTCGCGGGAGTTCGGGCTGACGCAGGAGGAGATGGCGCGCAAGACGGGGGTGGAGCGTTCCACCATCGCCAATTTTCTGCGGTTACTGAAATTACCGTTCGAAGTGCAAATGAACATCGAGAACGGGCCCATCAGCTTCGGCCACGCCAAGGTGCTGATGATGCTGACCGACACCGAACAGATCAAGAAAGTGGGCGCCAAGATCGTGAAAGACGCGCTTTCGGTGCGGCAGCTCGAGGACGTGGTGTTCGACCTGATGAACCCGATCGAAGGACAGGCGGCGGCCGTGCGTCCGCAGAAGTACGTCGACCCGAACGTGCGCGCGGCGGAGCAGGAATTGACGCGCATGCTGGGCGCGCGGGTGCAGATCAAAGACCGCAACGGGCGAGGGAAGATCGTCATTACCTACCGGTCGCTGGCGGAGTTTGACAGGGTGCTGTCGTACATCGTGGCGAAGAGGCACTAGGGGCAGGGGGCAAAAAAGCAAAGAACACCACGGAGACGCGGAGGCACGGAGGTGCACGGAGGGCGGGCGAATCAGTAGAGCTTGCGATCGGGCTTGCGGGCCCAGGCGTGGAAGGCTGCGAGAGCCTGCTTGCGCATCAACTGCGTCATGGGGAGGGTGCGGCGGGAGATAGGAAGCGCCAGTTGGTCGTAGATGTAAGCGTCATGGAAGCCGGCCCGGGCGGCGTCGGCGCGGGTTCCCGCATAGAAGATCCTGGCGGGGCGGGCCCAGTAGAGCGCCGCCAGGCACATGGGACAAGGCTCGCATGAGGCGTAGATGTCGCAGCCGATTAGCTGGAAGCTGCGCAGCTTCTTGCAGGCCCGGCGCAGGGCGACGATCTCGGCGTGAGCGGTGGGATCGTTGTTCCGCGTTACCCGGTTGGTTCCTTCGGCGATGATGCGGCCGTCCTTCACAACCAGGGCGCCGAACGGGCCGCCATCCCCGCTTTCCAGGCTGCGCAGGGAGAGTTCGATGGCTCGAGCCATGAAGGCGAGGTGGTCTTTCGATGGGCGCGGTTTGGACCGTTTCATCGACGCCGGCACAGGACAAGGATAGTCAATGATGAACTGCGCACGGCAAATCTGCGAACTGGAAAGCCACCGGCGGCTCGGAGTCAGGGCGCGGCGGGGAAGTTGAGTCGGCGGATGAAGTTCTGGAAGCGGGGATGGGAGCGGAGGCTGTCGAAGCGGGGATCGACAGCAAGCCAGGCGACCCACCAGGAGCGAGCGTCGTAGGCATCTTCGAGCAGGTCCAGAGCCTGTTCCTGTTCGCCCAGAGCCAGGGCGACGGTGGCGAGATCGTGGGGCGGGACGTGGCGCTGCCGGCGGGTGGCCTGGAGACGGGCGAAGAGTGTGCGCGCCTCGGCACGGTTTCCGGCTAAAGCGTAGGAGCCAGCCAGCCCAGCAAGAATCTCCGGGGGGCCGTTGGGGGCCAGACTGCGGGCACGCTCGAAGGCGCGAATGGCCTCCGCATACTGGCCGGTCTGCTGGTAAACCTGTCCCATCAGCATATAAGCCCAGAAGTAGTTTGGATGGAGTTCGAGAGCGTTGCGAAATTGCGCGAGGGCCGCCTGGTAGCGGCGTGCGCAGTAGGACTGAAAGCCCAAAAATACATTGGCTTCGAAGGAGAGGGGATCGAACTGGAGGGCGCGACGAATTTGGTTTTCGGATTCGGGGAAATTTCCCATTGCTGAGAGGTAGGCACCGTACCAGACGTGGGCATCGGGCGAGCGGGGGTCCAGCTCAATGGCGCGGCGGAACTCGCGGTCGGCCGCGGCCCAGTCGAGGTCGTAGATGAAGTGGGCGAGGGCCAGGTAGGTGTGGGCCTCGGCAAGGGTGGGATCGAGGTCGATGGCCTTGAGGGCGGCCTGCTTGGCCTTGGGGAATGCTTCGCGGTTGGGAATGACCCAGTCGCCGACGGCGACCATGTAGTAGTAAGCCAAGCCGGCGTGGGCGCGGGCGTAGCGCGGATCTGCGGCCAGAGCCTGCTGGAAGTACTGCGGCGCCTTATCAACATCCTGCAAAGCGCGGACGTAGTAGAAACCTTTCAGCGTGGCTTCGTAGGCGACGGGGTTCACGGGCTGAGAGGAAGCCAGGCGGGCTTCGACCTGGGGCGTGAGCTTAACGCGGATTTCGGAGGAGATGGCGCGCGCGATCTCGCGCTGCAAGGCGAGCACGTCGCGCAGGTCGCGTTCGTAGCCTCGGGCCCACAGGTGGCGGTCGGTGGGGGCATGGATGAGTTGCACGTTGATGCCCACGCGGTCCCCGGAGCGCTGCAGGGAGCCTTCGACGATGGCGTCCACACCCAGCACCTTGGCGATCTGGGGCAAGGGCTTGCGGGTGGCCTTGAACTGCATGACGGAGGTGCGGGAGATGACGCGAAGCTGCTCGATCTGCGCGAGTTCGGTGATAAGCGCTTCGGTCATGCCGTCAGCCAAGTAGTCCTGCTCAGCATCGCCGGAGAGGTTGTCGAGCGGGAGGACGGCGAGGGATTCGATGCGCAGCGGCTGCGCGTCCGCAGCAGCGCGCTCGCGGGATGCAGTGGGCCGAAAGGCGATGAGCACGGCGAGAACCAGGACGGCAACAACGATTGCCGCGGCCACGACCTGGCGCTTGCGGCTGGGAACCGCCGGACGGGTGGCTGTCGCGGCCGCAGGCGCGGTCAAGCGCCTGAGGTCCACGGCAAGGTCTTTGGCGGACTGGAAGCGATCCTCGGGATCCTTGGACAAGCACTTGAGGATGATGCGGTCCAATTCCGCGGGTAGGGCGGGCTGGAAGCGGGAAGGCGGGAGCAAGTCGGCGTGCAGGATGGCATCGACCAACTGACCGCCCTGTGTTTCGGGGAAGGGACGGCGGCCGGTGGCCATCTCGTAGAGAACAGCGCCCAGGGCGTAGATGTCGCTGCGTGCGTCCACGGTTTTTCCGAGCACCTGCTCGGGGGCCATGTAAGGTAAGGTGCCGGCGGTCACGCCGGTTTCCGTAAGGCTTTCGGTGGCGGAGAGATCACTGACCGGGCGGAGCAGCTTGGCCAGCCCGAAGTCCAGAATCTTCACTCGATGGTCCAGCGTGACAAAGATATTCGCGGGCTTGATGTCGCGATGAATAATGCCTTTGGCGTGCGCGGCTGCAAGCGCTTCGGCGAGCTCGAGGCCGAAGCGGGCCACGAGGGCGGGTTCGAGGGGCCGCCCACCGATGCGGTGCTTGAGGGTAGAGCCCTCGAGCAGTTCCATGGCCAGGAAGGGCTCGCCCTGGTGCTGATCGATCTCATAAATCACACAGATGTGGGGATGGTTGAGGGCGGAAGCGGCGCGGGCCTCGCGCTGGAAGCGCTCAATGGCCATGGGATCACGGGAGACATCGGCGGACAGGAACTTGAGAGCTACGTGGCGTCCGAGACGGAGGTCTTCGGCCTTGTACACGACACCCATCCCGCCGCCGCCCAGTCTTTCCAGGATGCGGTAGTGAGAGATGGTCTGACCAACCATGGCAACCCCGGAGTGAAGGCATGTTACAACAGTGCGCCGGTGACCGGCGGAGCGCCCGGCTTGCGCTTGAAGCGCAGTGCCAGGGTACGTCGTCCGGCCGTGAACCGGGCTCGGGACGGGCACTGCGGCGAATCGGCCGGCTCGGACAGTCCCTTGCCTTGGCTCCACCGGCTCAGCTCTTCCCGCTGATGCGAAAGCCTCCTTGCCCGGAGTGGGCAAGGAGGCTTTCGTTTCCCGGGGGAGGCGGGGGTTAGCGGTTGGCGGTGAGGCGGTCGTAGATGAGGCCGGCCACGCCGCCGGAGATAGCGCCGATGGCGGCACCCTTCTTGCCACCTGCGAGGGCGCCGATGCCGGCGCCGGCACCGGCCGATCCGGCCACGATCAGAACCGACTTACCGGTAGAGCGCGGCTTGCGCACCGGTTCCTGATAAACCGCGGGCTCCTGATAGACGACCGGAGCCGTTCGGGCGGTGCGAACCGCGCGCGGACGCTGGTACGAATAAGGCTGCGACGTATAAGAGCCGTTGTAGAGCGCGTCCTGGAGCAGCGGATTGTCCTGATTCATGAGCCGCGGCATGGCGAAGGCGGTCAGAGCCGAAGCCAGCACGGCAGAGATCACGGAACTGATGACGGCGGTGCGCACACCGTGGTTGCGCGCCGACCGGCGAATGACTGCTGTGCGTCTCATCGCTCACCTCCCGTCCTTGGTCAGGACGTTCGTTCGCCTCTGTGCTTCCTTACAGATTAGATGCCCGGAGCAAGGAGCGGGTTGAAAGGAAAAAAGGAGGCAGGAGGCAGAAGGCAGGAAACCAGCGAACTGCGAACTATGAATTGTGAACTGTGAACAGATGCGGAGTTTGCGCCCGCCTTCCGTTTGCGGTCGCATGCGGTCGGGCGAGGGTTTCTTGCCAGCCTACCCAGGGTTGCGAGCGCGCGGTCGCTGCGCTCCCTTGCGCTCTGCACCCTGGGCTACAGATTTTCCGCCCCTTGCAGGGGCTGGGACCGTGCTTGAGCCCACGCTCGCGTCAGCGCACGACGATGTCTCCGAAACCAAGAGCGCCATGATACAAACCGTGATTTCATCGAGGCACGCCTCCCACCGATGCATCGCCGGCTAATGCGATCCGTCGGTGCGAGGCTGTCTCCCACGTTCGCGCCAAACAGCGCGGCGCAGACATGGGCACCGACATACGTGGAGTTTCCAGTCTCGAGTTTCAAGTTTTCAGATAGGCCCGTCTCTTCCGGACCGGAATGCGCATCTAAGCGGACATGAAGAGAGTGGCCAGCCTGGCGTGTGTCCTCGTGGCGGCCGCGGCGGCGGTGGCGCAGCAGCCGCGGGCGGTGGATACGGAACGCTCGCACATGACGGTGCGGGTGCTGCGCGGCGGGCTGTTCAGCTTCGCCGGACATAACCACGAGATCCGAGCGCCGATCACGAGCGGAAGCGTGGACGAAACCAGGGGCAAGGTGGAAATCGCGGTGGACGCGCGGCAGTTGCTGGTGCTCGATCCGGATGTGGACGCGAAAGAGCGCCAGGAAGTGCAGGAGACCATGCACGGCCCCAAGGTGCTGGACAGCGCGCGCTATCCGGAGATCCGCTTCCGCTCGAGCGAAGCGCGGAAAAGCGGCGAGGAGTGGACGGTGCGCGGCGAACTGACCCTGCACGGCCAGACGCGCCCGGTGGAGGTGCGGGTGAAGGGAGGCAACGGGCGCTACACCGGCACGGCGGGCGTAAAGCAGAAAGAGTTCGGGATGGAACCGGTCAGCGTGGCCGGGGGGACGGTGAAGGTGAAGAATGAGGTGAAGGTGGAGTTTGAGGTGGTGTTGAAGTGAAGCGCTGCTAGCTACTAGCTGTCGGCCCCTGGCCTCGTGGTTCTCTGCAATCTTCAGCAGGACTCTTCAGTCGTCCCTTCACAAAGGACACGAAGGCTGCACTAAGGTCCAGTCGTGTTGTGGCCGAGCCGGCGGCGAACTGAGCAGCCTCGGCGGTGAGGTGAGGTCCTCAGTTCCTGTCGCCGGCGCCGTGGCGCTGCTTGCAGAGCTTGCAGAAAGTGGGCGGTTCGGTATTGTCCACGCGGTGCTGCACGGGCGGGATGGTCTTGAGATAGGCGAACAGGGCGCGCAGGTCGTCGTCGGAGAGATTCTTGACGACGGGAGTCATGAGGGGCTTAAGCTTGCGCGCGCCCACCTTGTTGTTGCGCAGTGCGTCGAAGAAAAGCTTCTCATCAAAGTAGGAGATGCCGGAAGGGTCGGGCGTGAGGTTGTGCGCCGCCACGGTGCCGAACGTCTTGCCGCCGGCGAGAAAGCCGACGACGGGTTTGCCAGAGTTGCGCAGAGTGTGACAGGTGTCGCACTTGGTGCGCGCGATCTGCTCGCCGCGGGCGAGAACGGAATCCTGGGCAAGGGCGGAGAGTGACAACGCGAGCAGGGCAGCCAAGCGCATGGGCGACATTACGATTTCAGTATAAAGGCAGGCACGGATTGCACGGAGGAACACGGATAGAAAGAGGTCCCCAGCGGCTAAAGCCGGATGTTCAGCCGATTCGTGTCGGCACGACTGAAGTCGTGCCCCTCGGAAAAATCGGACCCAAGATCCTTCGCTCGGGTTTCCCGCGCTGGAAACTGCGCGCGGGAGCCCTCCCTCGCTCAGGATGACGGTGCTGGTGAGCGCTCGTCGCTTTTCCAACAACACCATCCGCGTGCATCGGCGGCGAAAAAAGGAAAGGCCGGCTCGCGGGAGCCGGCCCTGGAACTGCGGGGTAAAGAAGTTTACTTCTTGGGCGCGATGGCGTCTTTCACGGCCTTCGCGAGATAGAACTTGGCGGTGGTCTTGGCGGGGATTTTGATGGCCTCGCCGGTCTGCGGGTTGCGGCCCATGCGCGCCTTGCGCTGCACCTTCTTCAGGCGGCCCAGACCGGGCAGCACGAACACGCCGCTCTTCTTGGTCTCCTTGATGGCGGTGTCGCAGAGCGCGTCGAGGAACGCGGCCGCGGTCTTGTTGCTGGTTTCGATCTTCTCGGCCATGTGACGGACGAGTTGTGTCTTGGTCATGCCCATGAGTGTTTCTCCTCTCGGGGGTGTGATGGTAAGAAGTGCTCCCCTGTTCCGAGCCGCATAATACAACAGTTTCGCAGGGATGGGAAGCCTCGGGCCCGCTTTTTATGCGGGTTTGAGAGGGGTGGGGTTGCACAAAACCAAGTGCAATGCGGGGATGGGAGGGGTGGGTGTAGCGGGGCCTGATTCCCAAAATGGGAAGCAAGGTTCCGGCCCATTAGAATGCCGAACCAGCCATGGCTTGCCAGATCTGCGAGACGCGGAAGGAAAGGCGCTTCTGCCCGGCGGTGCATGGGCGGATTTGCGCGGTGTGCTGCGGCACCGAGAGGGAAGTGACGCTGGAGTGTCCCAGCGATTGTGCCTACCTGCGGCAGGCGCGGGAGCGCGAGAAACCCCGTCCGCTGAATGAGTTGCCCGCGGCCGAAGTGTTCGCCGAGGTGGAGATCCGGCAGGCGCTGCTGCGCGAGCGCGAGCCGCTGATGGTGGGGCTGTCGTTCGCGCTGGTCAAAGCGGCGCGGACGGACCGGGCGCTGGTGGATCGCGACCTGATTGCGGCGCTTTCGGCGCTGACGCGGCGCTACCAGACACTGACTTCCTCGGGCCTAATTACCGGAACAGAACAGGGACTGGGGACGCAGCAGTCCATCGTGGCGGAGCTGGAGAAGATGATCGCCAGCTATCGGGAGACGGAACAGAAACACGTGGGCTACGCCACCCTGCGCGACAGCGAAGTGCTGGAAGCGCTGGTGTTCCTGGTGCGGATGGCGCTGGCCCGGACGTCGGGCCGGCCGAAGTCGCGGGCGTTCCTGGATTTCCTGTTCAGCCGCTTCCCGGAGAAAGAGGCGAATATCGTGGCTCCGGAGGCGGGGCGGAGCATAGTGATTCCGTAAGCAAGACCCAGGTCCTTCACTCGGGTTTCCCAAGCTGGTGAGAACGCTTGGGAGCCCTCCCTCGTTCAGGATGACGGCCTCAAAGATAGAAGTTTGTCATCAGGCGCTGCTACGATTCCCATCGTGAAGAAGCTGGTCTATCTTTCGCTGGGGTCGAATGTGGGGGAGCGGCGCGAGTATTTGGAACAAGCGATAAGGCGGCTGGGGGAACTGGGCGAGATCCGAGCGGTCTCCGCGTTGTACGAGACCGAGCCCGTCGAATACACGCGCCAGGATTGGTTCCTGAACTGTGCCGTGGCGCTGGAAACGGAACTGATGCCGAAGCAGTTCCTGGCACGAATCCGCATGATCGAGCAGGAAGCGGGGCGGCGGCGAGCGGTGGCGAAGGGCCCGCGGACGCTGGATATCGACATTGTGCTGTTCGGGGAAGCGGTGGTGGATACGGGCGAGCTGGTGATCCCGCATCCGGCGATGCACGCGCGCAGGTTCGTGCTGGAGCCGCTGGCGGAGATCGCGCCGGAGGCGAGGCATCCGGTGCTGGGACGCACGGTGAAAGAGCTGCGGGACACGCTGCCGGCGGGCGATGCCAAAGTGCGGAAAATCGAGTAGCCACGAAGGAACGCGGATTGGGGCGGATTCCAAAAAAACAAAACTGCACCACCCTTCGGCGATGCTCAGGGCAGGCTTCGGACACGAAGGTTGCACGAAGGGTAGATTACCGGTGATCCGTGGTCATCTGTGTCAATCCGTGGCCAGCGGTTTGCCGGTCGGCCATCGGCGGTTGCGTCTTTTCGGCGGGTACGCCATCTCATGAGAGGAGCCTGAGAGAGCAGAAGCGTGACCGACCTTTCCTCCAAAGTGGCGCAGTATGGGCTGCCGTTCGTATTCCTGAACGTGCTGGGGGAGCAGTTCGGGCTGCCGATTCCGGCGTTCCCGACGCTGCTGGTGGCGGGCGCGCTCGTGGGCATGGGGCTGCACTCGGGGCCGGAACTGTTGGCGGCCGCGGTGCTGGCCTGCCTGATCGCGGATACGGCATGGTATGGACTGGGGCGGTACCACGGGCATCGGGTGCTGAGCGCGCTGTGCCGCGTGTCGCTCTCGCCGGTTTCGTGCGTGCGGCAGACGGAGTCATTGTTTGAGCGCTGGGGCGCGCGCTCGCTGATCGTGGCCAAGTTCGTTCCGGGATTCTCGACGGTGGCGCCGCCGGTGGCCGGCGCAACCCGGCTGGGAGCAGCGGCGTTCCTCATCTACGACGGAATGGGCGCAGTGATCTGGGCGGGGTTGGGCATCGGGCTGGGAATGATCTTCCATGACGCCATCGACCGCGTGATCACCTACCTGGAAAGCCTGGGAGGATGGGCGCTGGTGATTGTGGGCGCGGCGCTGGGGGTGTTCATCTTCGTGAAGTGGCGGGAGCGGAAGCGGTTCTACAACGAGTTGCGGCTGGCACGCATCGGGGTGGAAGAATTGAACCGCCTGATCGCGGAAGGGAAGGCGCCGGTGGTGGTGGACGTGCGCTCGCCCGCGGCGCGGCGGGGCGATCCGCGGCGCATCCCGGGGGCGCTGCTGCTGGATGCGACCGAACTGGAACGCAAGGTGCCGGAACTGCCCGCAGATCGGGAGATCATCCTCTACTGCACTTGACCGAACGAGGCCTCGGCCGCCCGTGTGGCGCGCATGCTGATGGATCACGGATTCAGCCGTGTCCGGCCGCTGGAGGGCGGCTTCGACGCCTGGGTGACCGCCGGGTACGAGCTGGAACACTTCGACCTGGTGGCGATACGGCCGGCGGAAAAAGCCGTGGTGAGTGGTTAGCGGCTGGTGGTCAGCCAATACTTCCTCACCAGGCCTAGAGCCCACATTGGAGCCCGTTGTAACGCAGGGCTGAGTCCCTTTCCCATCCAAGTCCTGAATCCTGGGCGCCCGTCCAGCATCTATTCCTCTTGACGATAGTCGTTGCAACGACTATTATGCTCCTTGATGGCAGGCAGACTGCAACGCGAGATCCTGCAGACCAAGCCGTTCCAGGCGCTGGAGGAAGAAGCCTACCTCAACCTGAAGCGCACGGCCGACGTGCTGGCGCGGGCGGAGGTGGGAACCCTGAAGCGGGAAGGCCTTTCGGGAGCGCAGTACAACGTACTGCGCATCCTGCGCGGGGCAGGGAAGGCGGGGCTGGCGTGCAGTGAGATCGCGGCGCGCATGGTCACGCGCGACCCGGACGTCACGCGCCTCCTGGACCGCCTGGAAAAGCGCGGCCTGGCGCAACGCGCGCGGGACGGAAGGGACCGGCGCGTGGTCACCGTGCGTATCAGCGCGGCGGGGTTGCGCATCCTGAAGAGGCTGGACGGGCCGGTGCTGGAAGCGCACCGGCGGCAGCTCGGACACATGAAGCGGACGGAGCTGCGCCGGCTGATCGGGCTGCTGGAAAAGGCCCGCGCCATCGGGACCGGTCGTAGCAACGGCTCACGTCGAGATTAAACAAGGAGTCTAAGAATCCATGAAGCGACTGCAACGTACAATCTTCCTCCTCCTCGCCGCAGTGGTGGCGCTGAGCCCAGCGGCGGCGGCCCAGACCGCGACCTTTCAGATCGACACGCAGCATTCGAGCGCGCAGTTTTCGGCGCGCCACCTGCTCATCAGCACGGTGCGCGGGAACTTTCACAACGTGACCGGCACCGTGTATCTGGATGAGAAAGACATCACGAAATCGCGCGTCGAGGCTACCATCGACACCACCACCATCGATACGCGCGAGCCCAAGCGCGACGCGCACCTGAAGAGCGCGGATTTCCTCGACGTGGCCAATTTCCCCACCATGACGTTCCAGTCCACGAAAGTGGAGAAGGCGGGGGAAGGCAAGCTTCGGGTGACGGGCGACCTGACCATCCGCGGGGTGACCAAGCCGGTGGTGCTCGAAGTGGAGGGCCCGACACCTGAGATCAAAGACCCGTGGGGCAACACGCGGCGGGGGGCAACCGCCAGGACCAAGATCAACCGCTTCGACTACGGAGTGAGCTGGGACAAGACCTTCGACGCCGGCGGCCTGGTGGTGGGCGAGACGGTCGAGATCACCATCGATCTGGAGATGATCAAGAAGGGGTAAGGGATAGGCTGGTTTCAAGAAGGGTTAGCCTGCCCGGTGACTATGAGTTGCGGCGGCAGGGATGCCGCCGCTGCAGCCGACGAGACGCCGGCGCTGCGAGCCGAAATCAGGCCAACGCAGGAAGCGCCTGGGCTGCGCCCAGCTGGCGCAAGACATCGGCGCGGCTGCGGGAGATGCGGTCGAACCATTCCAGGCCGGGCAGGCGGGCGATGGTGGAATCGATGCGGGCAGCGACGGTGTGTCCGGCTTCATCGCCGAGCACGTAGTGCATCATCCAATCCACTTCGGTCTCCGGCTTTACACCACCACCCACAGGCAGCCAGAAGTTGCGGATGACCCAGGAAGTGAGCCGCTGCGCGTTGCGCGCCGCGAGCTGCTCGCGCGCCTTGTTGTAGTAGAAGGAAAAGTGGCGCCGTTCGTCTTTGGCCAGGCGCAGCACCAATGCGCGCAGGACGGGGTGCCGCGTGCGGCGGGCCACGACGCCGTAGCCTTCGAGCGTGGTCAGCTCGGAAATCGCGCCGTAGGTGAGGTAGGCGGCGTGGAAGTGGTCGGTAAGCTGGCACGCCAGAGATGCGCCCAGGTCCTTGAGCCACTCATAGAAAGAAGCCTTGCCTTGCACTTCCGCCGCGCGGGTGGGGGAGAAGCGCGCGCCGGCCGCTTCCAGAAAGCGGCGGATGGTGTGGCCGTGGAAGAACTCCTCATAGGCCCAGCAATTCAGGAACGCGGTGGTCTCCGGGTCGCGGATGGCACAGGTGTTCAGGATGCCCTTCAGATAGACGATGGTGTGCGATTCGATATCCATCATGTAGGTCAGGCAGCGGCGTTCCTCAGCCGAGAGCGGATGCTCGGGGACGGCGGCCCAGTCGAGGTCGCTGACGTCGACCTTCCGGGTGTTGCGGAGATATTTTTCGAGATCGAATCCGTGCGGCACCTGTAACCTCCCGCCTTCTATTACGGCCGGGGAGCGAGGATGGATTGGTCCTCGCCGCCTCGCCGACTCATCCCACGCCTGCGCCGAGAGGCGCGGCACAGACATAGCCACCGTCGGGTCCGGCCGTTTCCCGTTCTCTTCTGCGATCCCAAATCGGGCCGGGGGAGGTCCGGCCGGTTGTGCGGGGAGGACCCGAAACGGCGCCGCGCACTTATCATCAAGGGCAGGATGACGACAGAGGCGGCGGGCGCTTCCGACCTGCGGCGCCGGATCCAAGGCCTGGAGGCGCGCGATGTCCAATTGTGGGGAATCGCGCTCCTGCTGTTGCTGGTGGTGGCGGCGGGCGTGGTGGGCATCATCCTTCCCAATCTGGCCTGGAACCTGGGGATGCTGCGCGCCGACGGGCGCTACCTGCCGCAACTGCTGTTCGGATTCATCGCGCTGGTGATTCTGGCGAACGTGTACGTCATGCAGCAGCACTTGCGCGTGCGGAAGGCCCGCGAGGAACTGATCGACCAGGTACTGCGTAACGAGGCATTGCAGTGGGCGTCGCTCACCGACGCCCTGACGGAAACCTTCAGCCGTCATTACCTGACGCACGTCCTGCCCCGGGAACTGAGCCGGTTGGAGCGCAGCGGCGATCCCCTGACCCTGCTGATGATGGACGTGGACGAGTTCAAGCGGGTCAATACCCGTTTGGGACATCAAGCCGGGGACCGGTTGCTGGCCGAGGTGGCGCACGTCCTGCGCCGCACCTTGCGCAACTCCGACACGATCATCCGCTACGGCGGAGACGAGTTCCTGGCCCTGCTGTGGGAAACCGGGCTGCGGGAGAGCGAGCGGGTGGTCGAGCGCGTGCATGCGGCGGTGAGGGCCTGGAACGAAACCCACGGCCACGATGGCTATCGCATGAGCCTGAGTTGCGGCTTGGCGGAGTACTTACGCGGAAGACCGGTCGAGGTCACAGTCGAGGCGGCGGATCAGCAAATGTACCGGCACAAGGCCCAGCGGGTGAGCTAACGCTAAGAGAATGCTGGACTCTGCAATGGCGTGGTAACCGGCGGTAACAGGGCAGGGTAACTTTGGGTATCTGGCGAGGCGAGGGTGGCCCGGCTAGAGTGAACAACGTTATGCAACCAGACTCTCTCCTGGTGACTAACGATCCGCGTGTGGAAAGCGTGCTACGGCGGCTGCTGCGCGACGCGGACATGCGGCTGGACGTCTCGCCCAGCCATCCCGCCGCCCAGGACCTGCTGGCCAGCCGGAAGTTCCACGCCATCCTGCTGGACTGCGACGACCTCCATGCCGCAGAGGAGTTCCTGAAGCGGTTGCGGCAGCACCCGGTGAATGGGCGCGCCATCGTGTTCGCCATCCTGAGCGGGAGCGCGAAAGGCGGGGCCGCATTCCGCATGGGAGCCCACTTTGTGCTGGACAAGCCCATCAGCACGGAGCGTGGTGCCCGCACCCTGCGTGCCGCCGGCAGCCTCATCCGGGCGCGGGCGGAAGCGACAGCGTAGAAAGGCAGCAGTTAGCAGTTGGCTGCGGCGCGGAGTTACCGAAGTTATCTGGGCGACTTTGACGCGGACCTCTACCTTCAGAACATGGCCCTCCATGCCCTCCTGTTGAGCCGCGATCCCCAGGTTCTGGGACCGATGCGGCAAATGCTGGCCGAAGTGCGCGCTGAGGTGGAAGTCTGCACTTCGCTGCGCCAGGCGGCCCGCCTGCTGGAGCGGGAGCGCTTCGACGCGGTGGTGGTGGATTGCGATGACATGGATGGCGCCGCCGACCTCCTGATGGAGTTGCGGCATGCGGCGGGCAACCGGCGGGCGATCCGCTTCGCCATCCTGAACGGGCTTACCAGCGTGGGAACCGCCTTCCGCATGGGCGCCAACTTCGTGCTTGACAAGCCGCTGTGCCGGGAACGCACGACGCGCAGCCTGCGCACGGCGGCAGGGCTGGCGCAGCGGGAGCGGCGGCGCTACGACCGCTACCCCGTGGATCTGGCCGTTTCGCTGACGCTGCCGGGGGCGCACGCCGTCTATGCGCGCGCCGCCAACCTGAGCGAAGAAGGCATGCTGCTGGAGACCGTGGACCCCATCCCGGCGGGCAGCCGGCTGGAGATCCGCTTCGACTTGCCGGGAAAAAGAACGCCGGTCGAGGCCCGCGGCGAGGTGGCATGGAGCGACCGGCAGGGCCGGGCGGGCGTCCGCTTCCTAGAGATCCTGCAGATGTCGCGTCTGCAGTATCGCCGCTGGCTGGAGGAGAAGACCGCGCCGGAAGCGCCGCAGTTTTTCGTGGACGCTACGCGCCGGGCGTGCTGACCTCCACACTCAGCCCTCAGCCTTCAGCAATCAGGATCCAGCAAAGACTTTCAGGCCAGCACCGCGGCGGGTTGGGCCACTTCGTCCCAGGTGACCTCCTCCCAGAGCGAGCGGTCGCGGAGGAAGAGCGAAACCAGGGCGGTGTGCATGGCATGGCCGGCGCGGTCGGCCACCACGCGCCCGATGATGCGGCGTCCCACCAGGGCCAGGTCGCCGATCAGATCCAGCACTTTGTGTCGGACGAATTCGTCGGGGAAGCGCAGCGGACCGTTTTCCACACCCTCGCGGGTGAGCACGATGCAGTTCTCGACCGTGGCGCCGCGAATGAGGCCCATGTTGCGCATGGCCTTTTCCTCGTGGCGGAAGCCGAAGGTGCGGGCCGGTGCGATCTCGCGGCTGTAGGCCTCGCTTTCGGCGGCCGCGTCCATTCCCACCCCTCCCAGAGCGACTTCGAAAAACTCCCGGCCAATGAGAGGATGTGGGAAGTTGATGCGGTAGGAAACGGAATAGCGGTCGGCAGGATAGACGGCGATGAACTTGTCGCCGTCGCGCAGCTCGATCTCTTTGCGGACACGCAGGTAGCTGCGTTTGCGGCGCTGGCGCTTGAGCCCGGCGCGGCGCACCATCTCCACGAACGGCAGCGCGCTGCCATCCAGGATAGGAAGCTCGAGGTTGTCCAGCTCGACGATGGCGTTATCCAGGCCCATGCCGATGAACGCCGAAAGCAGGTGTTCGGTGGTGGAGATGAAGACGCCTTTTTTCATCAGGCTGGTGGCGTAACTGACGCGGGCCACGTTGCGCCCAGTGGCTTCGACTTCGAAGCCGTCCAGGTCCATGCGCCGGAAGACGACACCAGCACCCGCGGGCGCCGGCAGGATACGCAGGTCGACCTGCGCGCCGGAGTGTAGTCCGACGCCGCGACATCCCACGGGCTCACGGATTGTCTGCTCGAAAAGCAAAGGCAGAGGCTGCCAGGCGACTACTGCTCAATGGATTAGAGCACTTTCCGAGAGCTTGCGTCTGTGGCAGATTTGCCACAGTTCGTGGTTTTCGGGGCGCAACTTCCCGGCTTTGTCCCTAGCGGGGTGGGTAGGTCTTTGGCGCCTCGTACGTAACTTTGGCGGCGAACTGGGAGTCCGCGACGCCGGTGTTGTAGGTGACGCTGTCGTAGAAGTACTGGCGGGTCATCTCTCCGTCGCGCGTACGCTGCACGCGCATGGGCGTCTGGATGCCCTGGATGGATTTGTAGTTGGCGAAAATCTCACCCTCTTCGATTTTCTCGCGCGTGTGCGGGTCGCGATAGGTGTAGGAAAGGCGGACGGGCAGTCCGGTTTGGGCGTCGAAGAACAGGCTGACGTCCTGATTCCTGGGGTTGACGAGTGTGACTTTATCGGCCGGGTTGCGGTCCACGATGACCGTGCCTTCGTGGAACAGCAGTGTTTTGGGGTCGCTTAGCCAGAGGCGGAAGACATAGTCGAGCGAGCGGTCGCGGCGGCGGATGTGCTCCTCAAGGTCGGGCGGATCGACGTGGCGAGTGCCGTGGTAGGTGATGTCGAAGCCTTCGTCGCCGTTGAAGATGACCACCCATTCGGCGCCCTTGAAGAACTCGTAGCGCTCCTTGCCGGGCCACTTCCAGATGCGGCGGAAGTCGCCGCCCACGCCCACCGGCCGGCCGCGGTAGAAGCGGCTGGTGCGGCCGTGCTGCACGCGGTCGGTGAATTCGAGGAAAGCCTTGCCGCCCAGCGCCTGGAGGGCGCGGTCCAGAACCGCACGCGCCTTTTGCGTGTTGGCGGCCGCCGCGGAGTTGGCCGAGGTCGGGGCGGAAGCGGGCGGCACAGCCTGCTGCCGGGCCGCGGCCAGCGTGGCCGTGAGGGCCATCACCAGCAGCAGACGAATTGGGGAGCCGACGAGCATGTGACAGACTGTAGGACGCAGACTTTGGCTGTGCCGCTGCCTCATCCCACCAGCACCGACCCTCCGTTGATGTTGAGAATCTCGCCGGTGATATAGCCGGCGTGCTCGGTGCACAGGAACAGGATGGGTCCGGCGACCTCTTCCGGGGTAGCCAGCCGTCGCAGAGGCTGCGCGGCCAGCACCCACTCGCGCGACTTGGGGTCGGCCAGGGTGGGCGCGACCATCTCCGTGGCCACCCAGCCGGGCGCCACGCTATTCACCAGGATGCCGTGGGGCGCAAGCTCGGTGGAGAGCCCCTTGGTCAGGCTGATGAGCGCGCCCTTGGTGGCGGAGTAGTCCACGTGGAAGGCCTCGCCGCGCTGGCCTGAAGTGGAACTGACCAGCACGATGTGCCCGCCTTTGCCCTGCCGCTTCATCTGGGCCACGGCGTGCTTCACCAGGCCGAAGACGCTCTCCAGGTTCACGGCGAAAGTGCGCTTCCAGTGCTCCTCGGTCATTTGCTCGATGGGGATGTCCTCATGCGGCCAAATGCCGTGGTTGGCCACCAGGATGTCGAGCCGGCCGAAGCGGGCAACCGTTGCTTCGACCAGCGCCTTGGCCGGGCCTTCGCTTGCCAGATCGCTCTGCAGGGCGGAGCAGCGCTCCGCACCGCATTCTTTCACCAGCGCCTCGGCAGCGGCGCGCGCTCGCTGGTAGTTGAACATCACCCGGGCCCCCGCCTGGACGAACATCCGGACGGTGGCCGCGCCGATGCCGCGCGAGCCCCCGGTAATCAGCGCGACCTTGCCTTCCAGGCTTAGCGGGACCATGGGAATCTTCTAGTTTAACCACAGAGGACACCGAGGGCACAGGGACAGATTGAGGGCGGCAGGCAATGTGGTCTGCTACTTGACCTTGCCTTTGGCGGGCCTGGCAAATTTCGACGGTGGCAGGCCCTCCGGTTCACCCTGGGCGCGGGGACTTTCGTGCCATTCGCGGGCGGCTTCCACCAATGCAGTGAACAAGGCCCGGGAGCAAGGATCCTCGTCGGCGGTGCGCTCCGGGTGCCACTGCACACCGATGAGCCAGTGGTCGGGCTCAGTGCCCTCCACGGCTTCGACGATGCTGTCGTCAGGGCAGCGCGCGGAAACCCGCAGGCCGCTGCCTGTCTTCTTCACCGCCTGGTGATGGCTGGAATTCACTTTGAACTGCATGGCGGTAAAGTCGGGCGAGGGATAGAGCTCGGTATTCGGGGCGTCGGAAAGGATCTTGGCCAGCCGTGAGTCGGGTGCGACGCTCACGGTGTGGGCTTTTTTCACTCTCCGCCCGGCATCGTGCTTCACGCTGCTCTGGATGTGCTGCACCAGGGTCCCGGTGCGCCAGACGTTCAGCGCCTGCAGGCCATAGCAGATGCCCAGCAGCGGCTTGCGCATGTTGTGCACATCCTGCAGCAGCAGCTCGTCGACGGCGTCGCGCGCCGGGTCGGCGGGATTGGTGTGCGGGTCGCGCCTGGCGCTGTACTTCTGCGGGTCGAGGTCGGCGGAGCTGCCCGGCAGCAGCACGCCGTCGCAGCGCTTCAGCAGTTGCGCGACTTCTTCCTGGCTCTTGTCCAGGGGGATGACCTCGACCTCGCCTCCGGCCTGCTCGACGGCTTTCTTGTACTGCGGCAAGGCGCGGTCGTCGTAGTCCTTGTCGGAGGAGTGGGGAACAGGGATGGCGATGCGAGGCTTCATGAAGAATCAGCAGTCAGCAATCAGCATGTAGCATTCAGCCACTTCGCGGGGCGACCGCTTCCGAAGGTTGAACACGCGGATCGGGAACTTCCGCGCACGAATAGTATAGGTCTTCAACCGCCTTTTGCACTTTGAGGGCGAGGGCGTCCATGTCGCGCGGCACCAGGCCGGCGGTGGAGATGGGTTCGCCCACCAGCATCAACAGACGCCGCGGCATGATGTGGAAGGTGTCCATCGGGAGCGCCTCGTAAGTGCCGACTAAGGCGATGGGAACCACGTCCGCCTGCGCCTTGATGGCGGCGTAGAAGACGCCCCCCAGGAAGGGGATGATTTGGCCCGAGGCCGAGCGCCCGCCCTCGGGATAGACCACCAGCGGCATGCCGGCCTTCAGCGTCTCGGCGGCGCGGTTCAGGCTCCGCATGGAAGCCAGCGCGTTCGAGCGGTCGATGGAAACCTGGCCGGAGCGCCGCAGATGCCAACCCATGAACGGGTAGTGGAACAATTCCTCCTTGGCCATGATGCGGAACTGGAAGGGCAGGTGAGCGTACACCACGGGGATGTCCAGCGCCGAAAGATGGTTGACCGCGTACATGTAGGGCTTGGAAGTATCGATCTTGTCCAGACCCTCGACCGTCACCGGGCACATGGCCGTCTTCAGGATGAGCCACGACCAGGTGCGCGCGAACCAGTGCTGCACGCGGCCGCTCGAGTCGAAAAGCGAGGAAAGAAGCGAAAGTGTGCCGAGAATAACGGTGTAGAGATAGATCAGATTGTTGAGGATGAGGATGGAGCGTAGAAGACTTAAAGTGTGTCGGAGCTTGTTGGTTCGCTTGGCCACGGAAGTGGATCGATTGAATCATTGAATCATTTGGTCATTGAATCATTGAAAAGCAACCCGGTCGTCTAAGACCCAACGGTTTTCCACTGATTCACTGATTGACTGATTCAATGGTCTCTATCGCTTCGCCGATAATGTAAATGGAGCCGGCCACGACGACCAGCCCATCCGGTCCGGCGAACTGAAAAGCGCGGCGCAGGGCAGCGGGGACGTCGGGTTCGGCGGCAATCTCCTGGCCCAGGCGCGCCGCGGCGGCGCGCACCTCATCGGGCGTGGCCGAACGCGGGTTTTGCGCGCGCGTGGCGACAACATGGGCAGCCACGGGGAACAGGATCTCGGCCATCTCGCCGATGGCCTTGTCCCGCATGGCCGCAAAGACCAGCGTGACCGGCTGCTCACCCGCCAGCTCTGAAAGCGCTGCCCGCAGCGCCCAGGCCCCGGCCGGGTTGTGGGCGGCGTCCAGCAGCACTGCCGGGCGGCCTGCCGCGGCGGGCAGCATCTCCAGGCGGCCCCGCCAGCGGGTTTCGCGGATGCCGCGCTCGACGTCACGCGCGGTCAGCGCAAAGCCTTGTGCATTGAGTTCAACTGCGGCCGCGATGGCCAGCGCCAAGTTGCGAAGCTGGTGGCGGCCGGCGAGAGGGGAATCGACGGTGATGGTCGAGCCGAGAACTTCAAGGGGATAATGCGAGCGAAAATCAGTTTCCCGTTTCCAGTTGCGAGTTTCCAGTTCCGATCCCGGCGAAACCGGTGGCACGTAGGGCACCGCGTTCACGCCACGGGCGTCGCGCTCCAGGATGGTATTGCCCAGCACGTCATTCGCTTCCGGATGCTGCGGCAGCGTCACCACCACGCCGCCCGGGCGGATGATGCCCGCCTTCTCGCGCGCGATCTCGGCGATGGTGTTGCCGAGGAACTTCTGGTGGTCGAGCGCGATGTCCGTGATGACGCTGAGGACGGGCTCGACTACATTGGTGGCGTCCAGCCGCCCGCCCATGCCGACTTCGAGCACGGCCAGCCGCACGCCGGTCCTGGCGAAGTGCTCGAAAGCCATGGCCGTCAGCATCTCAAAGAAGCTGGGATGCCAGGGCAGGGAGCCCGCCGTTACCAGCTTCTGCGCGGCTTCCTCGACTCGTTCGTGCGCCTTGGCAAACTCGTCGTCCGAAATCTCTTCGCCCATCACGCGAATACGTTCG